>CAZCEF010000001.1:0-8624 GCA_964497695.1 uncultured Dehalococcoidaceae bacterium
TTCGCCAGCCCTCCACAACCGCCCAGACATAGAGCCCGCTACCCCCCACCAGAATTGGTAACTTGTCACGTTGTTGTCTCTCTTTAATTGATTGATAAGCCAGTTCCTGGTACTGGGCAAGGCTAAACGCCTCATCCGGGTTGATGATATTGATTAGGTGATGCGGAGCAGTCGCCTGTTCCTCAGGGGTGGGCTTGGCGGTGCCGATATCCATATGGCGGTAGACCTGCCGACTATCGGCGTTGATAATTTCACCATTGAAAAGCCGAGCTAAGCGGATGGCTAATCGGCTCTTACCAACGGCAGTAGGACCAACGATTGCTACCAATCGGTTCATGATTTGATCTTGGCAGTCTGGCTGACGATGCTGATGAACTCGGCAGCTTTCAGACTTGCCCCGCCCACCAGCGCCCCGTCAACATCACGATACTTCACAAACTCGCCAATATTGGCTGAAGTGACGCTGCCGCCGTAGAGAAGGCGCGTCTCTTGAGCCACTTTTTCATGGTAAAGCTGGGCTAAGTTGCGGCGGATGAAGGTAATGGTCTGGTTTGCCTGCTCGCCGGTTGCCGCTTTACCCGTGCCAATTGCCCAGACTGGCTCATAAGCAATGACCAAGCGGTTCAAAGATGCTATTCCGGCTAAGGCTGACTTCAGTTGCTCCGAGACCACTTCCTCGGTCTTGCCCGCTTCATTTTCCGCCAGCCTCTCCCCGATACAAAGGATTGGCTTGAGGTTCACCTTCATTGCCGCCTTAATTTTCTGGTTAATCAGTTCATCGGTCTCGGCAAAGTACTGTCGCCGCTCCGAGTGCCCAATGATAACGTATTCGCAGAGTTCGGCGAGCATCAGGGGTGAAATCTCGCCAGTGTAAGCACCCTTCTCAGCAAAGTAAACATTCTGCGCGCCGAGTTTTATTGAAGTGTCTTTAACCAATTCTTTGACTGAAACTAGCGAGACAAAAGGTGGACAAAGCACTTTCTCCACGTTGCTGATTTTATTCAATTCGTCGCGCATTGTCTTAACCAGCGCCACGGCTTCACTTACCGTAGTATTCATTTTCCAGTTGCCGGCAATCAGTGGTAGACGCATTCTGTCCTCCGCTTCAGGCTTGTTTTTGAATCCTTTCCCCTTTATCCCCTTCCCCTTGGTAAGGGGAAGGGGGGCGAATGTCAAAAAGGGACTGCACCCCTCTTAAACGCTCGGTTTTCCGATTCTAGGCTCCGTATTTGATGAATTTGAGCGCGTTCGCCATTGCCAAGAGCATGAGCTGGGCAGCGGGCAGTCTAGTAGCGCCAGATGACTCACCGAATTTGGTGATTTTACTCGGTCGGCACCACCTGGAATAAAGTAAGAAAGGCACGGAATGCCAGCTATGCCCTTTAAAAGTGGCGGGGGTGGCGTGGTCTCCTGTCACCACGATAACATCAGGCTGGAGGCTGGTTATTTCGGGTATGGCACGGTCAAGCTGCTCAATGACTTTGACCTTAGCATCAAAGTTGCCATCCTCACCTGCGGTGTCCGTCCCCTTGATATGGACAAAGAAGAAGTCGTAATCAGCGTAGTTCTTCTTCAGCGTCTGAATTTCTTCTTCAACAGTCTTGCCTGTTTTCAAGACTGCCATTCCCACCAGCTTTGCCAGCCCGCGGTACATTGGGTAGCTAGCAATGGCGGCTGGCTTGAGCTTATAAATCTCGCCCATCGCTGGCAAATCGGGGTGTTGGGAAAAGCCGCGCAGAAGCACCATATTAGCGGGGTGATGCTTCGCCAGGATTACTTTTGCCTGAGCCAGGAACTCATTGGCGACTTTTGCCAGCTTTTCGGCGGGGGGAATTAAAGCTTTGACTGATAAGGGAGAGACGCCTGTCTTTTGAGGGTCAGAGTCAGTAACCTCCGGCACCAAGCCCTCCCCTCTCAGCACCACCACCAGCCGGTGTTCCCGCACCGGGCGGACAAAAATCTTAACACCGTCTATCACCTGCCCATCAAGCAATTGAGATAATTCGGCGCATTTTTCATCAGTGATTCGTCCGGCACGGCGGTCAGTTATCAGTCCCGCCTCGTCTATAGTGCCGAAATTGCCTCGCGCTGCCACATCTCCCCGCTCCACATCAAAATCAATGCCTACTGCCTCCAGGATACCGCGCCCAATGGTATATTTGACCGGGTCATAGCCAAAGAGTGCTAGGTGTCCCGGTGCGCTGCCGGGAGTGATTCCCGGGGCTATTGGGTCAATAAGTCCGCAGATACCTTTAGCGGCCAACTGGTCCAGATTGGGTGTCTTAGCTGTCTCAAGCTCAGTTTTGCCCGTCCTGGGATGAGGCAGTCCACCCAGCCCGTCCATCACCAGCAAAATAATTTTACTCGGTGTGGGCTGGGCGATTTCTTTTGTTATGTCAAATGTAATTTCGCTCACTGCCGTCTCGGCTATTTCTTTTTATCGTGTAAAACGGCAACGCCAGGCAATGTGCCCGCGCTCAGGAATTCCAAGGAAGCGCCGCCGCCGGTGGAGACGAAGGTCATCTTAGTCGTCAGTTTCATTTCGTGGACAACCTCAGCCGTTGAGCCACCACCAATAATCGTCGCCGCTTTCAGGCTGGCGATAATTCGCGCCAGTTCTTGAGTCCCATTGGCAAATTGAGGTATCTCATAAATACCGACTGGTCCATTCCAGAAGACAGTCCGGGCGCGGTACAGCTCCTCGCTGAAATTCTTGATTGTCTGGGGACCAATATCAACAATTCTCTTATCTTTGGGTATACTGCCGACGGGCACGACCTCAGCTCTAGCTTTGGCGTCGATTTCACTGGCAACGACGACATCAATTGGCAGTTCCAGTCGAATATTATTATCTGCCGCTTTGTGCATTATCTTGCTGGCAGTTCTCAGATTATCTGGCTCAAAGAGAGATTCCCCTATCTCGTAGGCTTCAACTTTGAGGAAGGTAGCCGCCATACCACCGCCAATGAGCAGGGAATCCACCTTATTAATCATATTCTCCAGAACCGCGACTTTATCACTTATCTTGGCGCCACCGAGAAGGGCAACAAAGGGACGTGCCGGGTTTTCCAGAAGACTGCTCAGAGTCTTGATTTCATTTTCCATCAGGAAGCCGGCCACCGCCGGTAAATATTTGGCGATGCCAGTGACTGAAGCGTGGGGGCGGTGGGAGGTGGCAAAGGCGTCATTGACGTAAATATCGCCCAACCGGGCGAGGGACTGAGTGAAAACCGGGTAAGCGGCCTCTTCTCCAGCATGAAAGCGAAGGTTCTCCAGAAGCAAAATATCGCCGTTCTTCATTCCGTTAACCATTTCTTCTACCTGAGAACCAATACAATCGGGGGCATATTTGACCGGCTTACCCAGAATCTCAGAGAGACGTCTGGCAACAACCAAAAGCCTTAATCCCTCCACTACCTTGCCATCGGGTCGCCCAAGGTGGGACATCAGGATAATTCGGGCATCATGGGCAAGGAGATGTTTGATTGTCGGGAGAGACGCTCTAATGCGAGTATCGTCGGTTATCGCGCCGGTCTTCTCGTCCAGGGGAACATTGAAGTCAACCCGCACCAAGACTCTCTTACCGGCGACCTTTACGTCGCTAACGGTCATCTTGTCCATATCATTCCTCCTGGGACATGATGTTCCCGACCTCGCCAGTTTTGAGCAAGGCGTGGTTGGGGATTAGGTTCAGAGCTTGCTGAGCAATTCCCTTGGCATCCAGACCATACTTGGCGCGGAGGACTGCCAGAGGTCCCTGTTCCACAAATTCATCGGGAATACCGATTGTCTTCAATTGCACATCACTGATTCCCAGTTCCTGAAGATGGTGGGAAACGCCAGCGCCAAACCCGCCACTCAGAGTATTCTCCTCAACGGTAACGATACACTTGACGCGTCTGGTCACCTCTCTCAGCATCTCAGAATCCAGCGGTTTGGCAAAACGAGCATTGACAACGGTGGCTTGAATTTTACTCTCCACCAACAAATGAGCGGCTTGTCGAGCCGGTGCTACCATAGACCCGATGGCTAGAACCGCCAAGTCCTTGCCGTCACGCAAGACTTCCCATTTACCTATCGGGATTTCGTGCCAGGTTTTGTCTAGCGCTACCCCTTCCCCACACCCCCTGGGGTAGCGTATTGCCATCGGCTTGCCTGATTTCACGGCAGTGTAAAGAAGGTGCTGGAGTTCGTTTTCGTCCTTGGGGGCAGACACAATTAGATTGGGGATTAAGGTGAGATAAGAAAGGTCAAAAGTCCCCTGGTGCGTCTTACCATCTTCGCCAACGATGCCGCCCCGGTCAATAGCAAAGACAATGGGTAGCTCCTGAAGGCAGACATCATGGATAACTTGGTCAAAGGCACGCTGCAAAAAGGTGGAGTATATGGCGACAATGGGGATAAAACCCTGCGCTGCCAACCCAGCGGCGAAGGTAACGGCGTGTTGTTCGCAGATGCCGACGTCAAAAACTCGCTGGGGGAATTTGGCGGCAACGATGCTCAGGCAATTTCCTTCCGGCATAGCAGGCGTGATTGCCACCAGCTTTGGGTTCTTGCAAGAAAGCTGTAAGACAGTGCGAGCGAAAACTTCGCTATAGGTTGGTATTTTCTTGTTGTCAGCACACCTGGCGGGCACACCGTGGAAATAAACAGCATCACTTTCGGCGGGTTTATAGCCTTTGCCCTTGGTGGTGATAACATGGACGAAGGTTGGTTTTCCCCGATGGTTCTTAGCTTGAGTCAGTGCTATCTCAAGGTCGGCGATATTATGCCCATCAACGGGTCCGATATAGGTAAAGCCAAGTTCTTCCCAAATCATTGTCGGCAGGACAAGACCTTTGACTCTGCCTTTCAAAAGTTGACTGACATTCCACAGCTTTTTGCCCATCGGCAAAGATTTGATGGCGCGCTCACCTTCTTCCTTCGCCCAGTAGTAGCGGCGGTCAAATCTGACCTTGTTCAATAACTTGGCAACAGCTCCGACAGTCGGTGATATTGACATTCCATTGTCGCACAGCACCACGATAAGTCTTGAACCGAGGTGCCCCGCCTGGTTAAGTGCTTCAAAAGCCATGCCGCCGGTTATGCCGCCATCGCCGATTACAGCTAAGACATTATGGTCATCGCCGGCAAGGTCGCGGGCAATTGCCATTCCCAGTGCCGCCGAGACTGAAGTGCTGGCATGCCCTGCCCCAAAGGGGTCGTGTTCGCTTTCACTGCGGCAGGTAAAACCGGAAAGTCCCTGGTACTGGCGGAGGGTGGCAAAACTCTGCCGCCGCCCGGTGAGCAATTTGTGGATGTAGCTCTGGTGCCCGACGTCCCAGATAATTTTGTCCCGAGGGCTGTCAAAAACACGGTGCAGAGCGATGGTCAGTTCAACCACACCCAGATTAGAAGCCAGATGACCGCCGGTGGTAGTTACCGTGGTCACCAGTTCTTCCCTGAGTTCGGTGGCGAGTTGCTGGAGTTCCTGGGAATTTAGTTTTTTTAAATCGGCGGGGTCGTCTATTCTATCTAAGAGTCTCGGCATTGCCTGCCTGCTTACTAGTTTTGCCTGCGGTATAACACCATACTAACAATGGGGAAAGTTATTGTCAAGACAAGAGAACAACAACTTGACCCAACCTCTTCTTCGTGTTAGATTGGAGAGGGAAAAAGTCCCTGTAGCTCAGTCGGACAGAGCGGCTGCCTTCTAAGCAGTTGGTCGCGCGTTCGAGTCGCGCCAGGGACGCTTTAGCTTCAATTTTAGTCCTCGCCCAAGCCTCAGATGAAAAAAGGGCAACTGCTTTGACAAAAATCCCCTAAAATGTCATAGGCAAAAGCCGTCCCCGAGTATAAGCTATCAGTGTAAGGGGTTTGAAAGGGTGACACTTCAAGACTCTCTGATAGTTTATGAAACGTTTGCTAGAGCCGAGGAAAAGAGAACAAAAACGATTCTCTGGATTATGTCAAGTACTCGCTATTTTGCGGACTTCTATTTTGTCCCCGTGGTGTAATCGGTTACAGCGTCTGGTTAGCTAACTCAAGGTGATATCCGGTGTATCTCTCCAGATTGCGCACCTGAGTTAGACTTAATACCTCGCAAGCCCAGTCCCAGTGAAACGAGACCCAATCACCTACCTGGCAATTAGTGATGAAACCGGTGCCATCAATCTGGCGTAGAATTTTTTTCTCCTTAACTTCACCCAGCTTCAACTTACCACTTTCCAGAATCAACGGGTGATACTCTACAACCAGATGAGTTACCTCTATCTGCTTCACCTGACCCCAGCTAATGCGACAGCTTTCCATTGTGTCCAGGCTATGTCTAAGTGCCCCAATCCGGCTATGCACATCAAAAACATGGAAATTGTGGAATGGACGAGCACCCAAAGGTGGTTTGCTCAATAAGTAACCCAAGAACTTTGAGTCTAATCTCCTGGCAAATCGTTCATGCAACGAATGATAAAACTGAACCAAGTCTACTTGCTCCAACAATTCGTTGCCCAGCCAGTATGCCTCCACAACGCGAGCATCAAAGGGGTCAGGGATATTATTGCTGTGAGCAATCAGCTTGAGATAGGGATAGGCAGCCTCAAATTTTTGCAGGAGAATTACCAGCCCGGGGTCAGTATGCTTTGCCGCACAATATTCAAAAAGAGCCCGGTTGTCATCGCCCCCGCAATAGCCGAGTTTATTGGGCATAAAAGCGTATCGGGCAAACCTGATTGTTCCGTCTAAAGCCATATTACCTCTCCTGCGGAGCTGATAGTAAAGCTTCCCTCCGAATTCTTACTCTCGGCGCGAGATACCAGAGAGCTAAGGTAGCCAAAGTAACCAAGAGCATGCCCACAACTTGCTCCCAGGAGTACCGCTTAGCATCAAAAATGGCGTAGAGCAGACTGGTGATAACGGAACCCAGCACTAAAATACTGGCAACGACTGAAGCCGGAGCGTACTTCAGTCCCGCGTAGTAGCAGGAAACATAGCTGAAGAGAAAAAGCGAGGTGATGGCGATCCACCCAATCTGCTGTCCATTGAGACTGGCAAAACTACCTAATTTGCCCGTGAAACCGAGATAAATCAGCATCACCATTGCGCCAAAAAACATCCGTGCAAAGGCAGCCACATTGGAACTTACGCGCCGCATCACCTTCTTGGCAATGACTGCCTCAACCGCCCAGAGGACTGTGGCAATGAGTACCAGTAACTCCGCTTGCCCGATAGCCCAGGAGCTTGGCAAACCCATCAATACCAGATTTCCCACGATTAGTGTCGCGAGTGCCGCAATGTGGAATTTGCCAAGCCGTTCGCCTAGAAATGGTACGGCAAGAATGGTTACCCAAACAAAAAGGGTTTTATGAATGAACGCAGCACTTGGTGCAGAAGCTGCCGATAGTCCTTTGAAGAACAGTAAAAAGGGAATACTGCCACCGACACCGCCGATTAAAATCAGAGTCAACCACTGCCGGCGGGAAAGACTCTTCAGTTCAGGCAATGCTTTGGGAAGAATGACCAATGCCAAAAGCAATAGTGCCACCGCCAAGTTCTTGGTCGTGGTGAAGATAAACGGGTCTTTCATTTGCATCACGGCAAACTTGTTAAGATAGATGGAAAAGCCGCTGATGATGGCAGTTCCCAGAGCAAACCAGACTCCCTTCCGGCATTTCTCCCAGCTCAGACTATTTTTTGTTTCACTCACGGCAATTCCTCCTTTCCTTTACACTCGTGCTAATAAGAGAGCTAGCTTCTGCCTCAGCTATCTCTTGATATAGTTGCATTATTTCCTTAGCTTCATCTTCACTAATCTTGCCTAAGACAAAGCCCAAATTGATCAGCACCCAATCGCCCACTTCTACCTCAGGAAACATTTCAAGACTTACTCTGCGCCTGCCGCCCATCATCTCAACCTCCGCCTGAGAGTTTCCTTTGATTTCAACTATCTTATACGGTATCGCTAAACACATGGCCCAACCTCTAGATTCAATCCACTTCCAGACTCTCTAGGAAGACTTCACTGCCGGTAAGTATCTCTAGATTTTCACTCTTACAACTCGGACAAACCGACTCGTCACCCTGGAAGGTAAAGCGGTGGCCACACTTTCGGCACCTCGCTGTCAGTTCCAGGAGTGTGATTTCCACTTGGGTATTTTCGGCAATAGTTCCCTTTGCCACTGTCCTTAAGCAAAATTCTAAGGACTCTGGCTCAATATGACTTGCCTTACCCAATCTTATGCCCAGGGTGCAGATACGTTTCGCGTGATATTTCTCCGCCTCCACTAGCGCCTTTTGTATAATGCTCTCCGCGATGGAAAACTCGTGCATGTCACCCTTCCTTTAGTTCTTGGAGTACCATATCCGTTGCTAAAGAAATTACCCGCTCCACTCCAAGCGTGCACTTCTCGCCAAAAGTGGTTACATCTTCCACTTCAATGGCAAAGAAAACTATCTGCCGGGGTAAAGATAACCCCATCCTTTTGCCCAGCTCTAGAGCCATAACCAAGGTAATATCATGAGGGGTACTCGAATGCCTCGTTGCATCAAGTGCTCCAGGCTCAAGCCGATAAATTTGACCAACTTTCCCGTCTCTGGTCTGAATAGCATCTATGATAATAGCTTTATCAAAGTTCGCCAGTATATCCAGT
>CAZCEF010000001.1:8724-15210 GCA_964497695.1 uncultured Dehalococcoidaceae bacterium
GGTCTGAATAGCATCTATGATAATAGCTTTATCAAAGTTCGCCAGTATATCCAGTAAATCAAGACCGCCCAAGCTGGTTTCCATCACGGTTACTTGTTGCTGGTTAACCCTTCCTTTGACTTCCTCCGCCACTCGCAGACCTACCCCGTCATCACTGAGAATCGGATTGCCCAGCCCTAGAACCAGTGTTTTCATCTTCCTTTTACCCCACACTCATTTACGCAGATGCTGACCAAGTCTTCTAACTACACCTCCGTTACGGTCACGGATAATCACTTCCAGGGGCATCTGCCCGGGGAGAAAATGAGTGGCACAGCCAAAGCACGGGTCGTAGGCACGCCACGCCATCTCAATTCGGTTAAGTAGTCCCTCGGTTATTTCCTTTCCTGGTTTAATGATATCCTTAGCCGCCTTAGAAATTGACATGCTAATAGCGGCGGCGTTGTTCACTGTCGCCACAATCAGGTTGGCTTTCTGAACCACCCCTTTGGCATCAGTAATATAATGATGAGTTAAAGTGCCGCGCGGAGCTTCCACAATGCCGATGCCTTCGTCAGGAGTCGCTGTGGGAATAACGCGAAGGTTAGTGCTGGTAATCTCCGGGTCTCGGCTAAGCTCCAGAAGTCTCTCTGCTGCATACAACATCTCTATAAGACGTGCCCAGTGCGTCGCTAGGGTATGGTGGACACACTTACCGCTCAGAGTGGCGAAAAACTTCTCGTAAGCTTCCTGAGCCAGGGGAGTCGCCATGCCATCAGCCGCGTTGAGTCGAGCCAGTGGGGCTACCCGAAATACGCCGCTGTCAATGCCGTCAACAAACCCCTTCCAGCCAATTTTCTTAAGGTAAGGGAATTTCATATAAGTCCATGGTTCAACATGCTCAGCCACATAGTCAAGATATTGACGAGGCGAGTATTTGGCGAACTCTTTGCCTTCCGGGTCAACGATTCTGACCTTACCATCGTAAAAGTTGACCTTGTTCTTCTCATCGACTAAGCCCATATAATAGGTGCGATGGGTATACGTGTCGCTGGTAATCATGTCAACGTATTCTTTGTTCTTGAGGACAATATCATCAAAGACCTTCAGCGACAGCTTGGCAAATTCCACCGAATCTTTGGCGATTTGTTCCACTTCTTTTCTCTGTTCTTCGGTCAGTCCCTTGCTGACACCACCGGGCAAGCCAAAAACGGGATGGACCGCTCTCCCACCGAGCATCTGGATAATATGATGGTTTTGCTTGCGGGTATTAATGACCGCTCTACCCAGCTCCAGACCAACTTTGGCAATCACGCCAAGAATGTTGCGCTCCGCTACTGGCGCCTCTGGACCCATGACAAAGTCCGGACCAGCGAGGATATAGAAATGGGTCGTATGGTCGGTGACATAGAAGGCACTATACAAAAGCTCGCGAAGTTTCTTAGCCGTGCTTGGCGGGTCAACATGATACAGGTCATCTAATGCTTTCGTTGACGCCATATGGTGAGCTTCCGGACAAACACCACATATTCTCTGGGTAATCTGGGGCATGTCTTCCGCCGGTCGTCCTTCAGCAAACTTCTCAAAACCTCTCAATTCCGGCACTTGGAAGTAACTGTTTTCCACCTCACCGGCATCATTCAAAAAAATCTCTATCTTACCATGACCTTCCAGCCGTGTAACCGGGTCAATGGTTATCCTTCGCATTTTGTTCTTGCTCTCCTTAACAGCGAATCAGGCAGACTGTAGCGATAAAAAGTCCCCACCGGGTCACGGATGCCCGCAATGATTTTCTGGATTTCCAGTGGGTCATTAGAGTCAATTACCGAAGCCACAGCACTTAAAAAGTGAGCCCCCTGGTCAATAACCCCTTCTACTGGTCCATAGCAGCCAGTACAGGGCATGTTTGCCTGTGGACAAGGGGCTTGGCAGCCACCTCTCGTGGCAACGCCGGCACACAGTAAGCCCTGTTCTAGAAGACATAGCTCCGGCTCCGGAATTATCTCAAAAGTTCGGCAAAACCTTTTAATCTTTTTTACATTTCGCTTCCGAGGGCAGTCATCGCAGACCGACTTGATGTTATGACTGATGACCGCACCTTTGGGTGGTAATTTGCCCTCAATAAGTGCCTCTAGAGCCAGCCAGGTTGTTCTTTCCTCAGGAGGGCAACCCGGAATAATATAGTCTACTGCCACCGTTTGTGCCAGGGTCCTGACGGTATCATAGAATTCAGGCAGGGTCAGTTCACCTTCAGGCACTTTGTAACTTATCTGGGGCACTATTTTGCTGTTATTGTCTGTGGACGGTGTTCCCACATAGACGCGGTCAAAAATTGTTTGTCGATTGAATAGATTAGCCAGTCCAGGGACACCACCGCCGTAGGCACAGGCGCCATAGGCAATTAATACTTTTGACTTAATACGGAGCAATTTTGCCATGTGTTCTTGCTCGGAATTTCTGATACCACCGTTGAAAAGACAGGCATCAATGCTCTGGTCAGACATGGCTTCAACATCCTTGTATTTGATATCAATGGCTACCGGCCAGAAAACAATGTCGGCGACTTCAGCCAGTTTCAGAATTTTGTCGCCAATCTCAAGCTGGGCGATTTCACAGCCGCCACAACTCGCCGCCCAGTATAAAGCGACTTTCAATTTAGACATTTACACCTGCTCCGTTGCGACGGAAAGGTCCCAGCCGTCTCACTTGTTCTGTCATTTCATTGACCATAAAGGCGAAACGGTCACCTTCTGACGCCGAAACCCAATCTAGCCTTACTCGCTCGTCTTCAATTCCGAGTTGAGAAAGCATCTTCTTCAATAATGGTACCCGGCGGGCTGTTTTCATATTACCATCCTGGTAATGACATTCACCGGGATATCAGCCGCAGACCAGCACCCCGTCTGCCCCCAGCTCAAAAGCCTTAAGGATAAAGCTGGGTTCTACCCGACCGCTACACATGACCCTGACAACACGAACATTAGGAGAATATTTTTTACGAGACGTGCCAGCCAAGTCAGCCGCGGCATAGGAGCACCAGTTACAAAGAAAACCAACTATCTTGGGCTCAAAGCTCATACCAAAACTCCCTCTAGTTGCGCCATAATTTGCTTGGTGGTGAAATGTCGGCTGGTAATGGCACCGCTGGGACAGGCGGCAGCACAAGTCCCACAGCCTTTGCACAGTGCCTCATTAATCACGCTTACCTTCTTTGCCTCATCAAAGGAAATAGCACTATAAGGACAAAGCGAATTACAAATTTTACAGCCAGAACAAAGCTTATCATCAACCACGGCGGTAGCCGCCTCAATCTCTACACTGCCCCGGCTTATCATAGACAGGACACGAGCCGCCGCGGCTGATGCCTGAGCCACGGTATCGGGGATGTCCTTTGGTCCCTGGCAACAGCCAACAACAAAGACGCCGTCAGTCGTTGTCGCCACCGGGTCAAGCTTGGGATGCTTTTCCAGGAAGAAACCGTCTTTACTTCGGCTTATGGAAAACAGCCTGGCTACCTCACCCGCGTCGGCTCGGGGCTCTAAAGCCGTGCTCAGAATCACCATATCCACCGGAATGCGCCGTTTCTGGCGTATCAAGGTATCTTCAACAAGCACGGTCAACTTACCCTCTTCTTCAGGATTCTCGGCAATATCAGTAACCTCTCCAGCACGACCTCGGATGAAGTTGACTTCCTCCTCTTGAAGACGATTATAGAATTCCTCATAGCCTTTGCCAAAGCAGCGCAGGTCAATATAGAGTTGATAGATTTCGGCATCTGGAATTTTTTCTCTCAGAAGGTGGGAGAATTTTAACGAGTACATACAGCAGACTCGGGAACAATACTCATGATAATTCACGTCGCGACTACCGATACAGTGTAGAATGGCGATGCTCTTTGGCTCTGAGCCACTTTTCAGCACTATTTTCCCTCCCGTCGGACCGGAGGCATTACTCATTCTCTCAAACTGCAGTCCGGTGAACACGTTATCATATCTCCCATAGCCAAACTGTGCCATGACCGACGGGTCAAATGACTCAAAACCAGTGGCAACAATGACGGAGCCGACATCCACCTCAATTATCTTCTCCGCTTGCTCAAAATCAATCGCTTTAGCCTCACACAACTTCTCGCAGGCGCGACACTTGCCCTTGGCAAAATAGATGCACCTTTCGCGGTCAATAACGGGCACATTTGGCACTGCCTGAGGGAAAGGTACATAGATTGCCTTTCTCTGACCAAGCCCGAGGTCAAATTCACTATCCGTTTTACTCGGGCATTTATCCTGACAGGTACCGCACCCGGTGCATTTGTTTTCATCAACATAGCGTGGCTTCTTTTTGATTTTGACCCTGAAGTTACCCACGTAGCCTTGGATGTCAATAACCTCACTATAAGTCATCAGCTCGATATTTTTGCGTGACCTCGCCGAGGCCATCTTCGGGGTGAGTATTCAGGCTGAACAGTCTAAGGTAGGAAAGGTCTTGTCCAGTCGAGCCATATTCCCACCGATTGAGGGCTCCCGCTCTACCAAATAAACCTTATGACCGGAATCAGCGACCTCTAATGCGGCTTGGATACCAGCGATGCCCGCACCCACAATCAGTGTGCATGGATTAAGCGGGACTTCTTTCGCCGCCAATGGCTCACTGTAGAAAACACGTCTTACTGCCGCGCTCACGAGCGCTTTAGCCTTCTCAGTCGCCTTCTCCTTATCCTCAGTTGCCCAAGAACAATGTTCACGAATGTTAGCCATCTCCAGAAGGTAGGGATTCAGATCAGCACTGGCGAGAGTTCGCCGGAAGGTTAGTTCATGCAGTCTTGGCGAACATGAGGCGACCACAATGCGGTTAAGTCCTAGCTCTTTGATATCGTTCCGGATCAGGTCTTGACCCGGGTCCGAGCACATAAATTTGTAGTCACGAACCACGACTACTGATGGCAGACCCTTAGCGAACTCCACCACTTTCCCGATGTCTACGATGCCGGCAATATTAGCACCACAGTGGCAGATGTAAACCCCAATTTTTTGTTCCATTTGCGACTCCTTAGAGATACCTGGCTAAAACTTTTTCCGCCGGAACAATACAGGTTTTCCAACCCAGCTCTTCATCCGTAAGTCCAAAGGCAACACCCATGAGCTGAGTGAAAAACAAGATCGGAAGGTTAAATTCAGCCTTGAACTTCTTATTAACCCGACCCTGATAAACGTCTATATTAGTCTGACACAGGGGGCAAACCGTAATCAAGCATTCTGCCCCGTTCTTCAAGACAGAGTCAAGGATTTTCCGAATCAAGTCCAGTGCCAGTCCCTCTTCTGAGATAATCAGCGAACCGCCGCAACAGCGACTTTTCAGTGGGAAGGGAACGGGTTCTCCCCCTAGAGTAGTAATCAGTTTATCCAGGGATTGGGGAAACTCAGGATGGTCAAAACTTGGTCCGGGACGGACTAATTGACAACCATAATACGGTGCCACCTTCAGTCCATTAAGCGGCTTGGTCACTTTATTCTTAATCATCTCATAGCCAACATCATTTACCATAACATCAAGAAGATGCCGAACCTTGACAGTGCCGTGGTACTCAAGTCCGCCAGTCGCCAAAGCCTCATCTACTTTGGCTTTTAGCTGAGGGTTTGTTTTAAGTAAGGAGTTAGTCCGGTTCAGAATGACATAGCATGAGCTACAGGGAGTGACCAGGTCTAGACCCGTCTTTTCTGCCAGGGCCAGATTACGCGCCGAAAGGCAAAAAGAGGCTAATTCCTCCACAGAGCTGTAAGGTGTGGAGCCGCAGCAGTTCCAATCATCAAGTTCCACGAGCTCAATTTCCAGAATTCTGCTTATGGCATGTGCTGACCAGTTATATGCCTTGGCACCTCCGTCTGAGGAAGAACAGCCCGGAAAATAAGTATAATATTTCAAGGTACACCGCCAAGAGCTTCCGCCTTATCCAGAATCGCTCTCAGTTGCTTTGTTCCCTGGGGGGTCAGCCTCCTGGCTCTAATCAATAATCGTCCGTGCTTAAATAACTTTAGTGCCAGTGGCAGCATCCTTAAAGCTCGCAACGGATTAGTTAAGATGTAATACCAGCTCATAAAACCCATTTCAGGAAGGCTTCCAAGACTGTAAACGAAATCGTTGAAACTGCGATACATGGCGGGAGTAAGGCTACGTCCGTGGTGCAGTCCAGCCCGAACTGCGAGACACTCTAAAGCATGCATGAGGTCGGTTGGCTTAATCCCTCGGGGACAACGCACGGTACAGAGATAGCAAGATAGGCAGTACCACATGGCATTACTGGAAAGAACGTCTTTTCTCATCCCCGCTCGTGCCATAGCGATGAGCTGTGATGGAGTGTGTTCCATTCTATCCGCATTGGGACAGGAAGCGGTGCAAGTACCACACTGAATACAAAGACGAACGCTTTCCCCTCCCAGAAGCGTGCTAATCTCTTTGACGAAAGTCCCAGCTCGTTTCCTCTGCTCCATTAAGCCTCCTAACTTCCCAGAT
>CAZCEF010000001.1:15310-24729 GCA_964497695.1 uncultured Dehalococcoidaceae bacterium
GCTTCCTCAGCCATTCGCAGTTCTTTCATCCTCTTCTTGCGAGCCGCCTGTCTTTTCTGCGTCTCGCGAATCACGGTGTAGATACCACTAGCGTTCAGATACCAGACGAAGGCGGCGGGCACGAGGACCACTGGTATCGCCAATATTATCGCCAGTATCACATACCATTCCATGTTCATGGCCTCCTTTTAGACTCTCAAGCCGCTATTTCTTCAGCCCCACTGGTAAATTAGCCACTTGGCTATTGCTCTTACTCTTTTCGCTAGCTCTCTGTGCCGCCCATTTTGCCCGTGCTTCCTTAATGGCAGCATAAATACCACCGAAATTCAGGTACCAAACATAGGCTGCCGGGAAAAGGATGATCTGTATTGCTACTATTATCAGTACCACTATCAGCTCCCACTGCATTGCCTTCCGCCTCCTTCACTACCGCCCCCTCATCTCACCACTATCAGCTTACCACCCTCAGGCAAAACCTAGCTTCCGTCGTAACACTTATTTTTAATTAGCCAAAATACCTAATCGCAGTTACCTGAATTAAGCAAGTATACTGATAGCGCTAGCGTCTTGATGTAAAGCGTACTGAAATCACCTTATCTCTCATCAGGAGACTTTGAATCGGAAGAACGACAAAACCTTCCCACGACTTCGCCTTGGCTATTGTACACAATCAGCTCCAGAGGCATCTGCCCCAGAGAGTGAGTGGCACAGGAAAGACAGGGGTCATAGCAGCGGATAGCGACTTCAATGCGGTTGAGCATGCCCTCGGTGAGCCCTTCCATCTTAACGTAGTCCCTAGCTACCAAGTAGATAGCCCGGTTCATCGCTAGGTTGTTATTCTGGGTCGCCACAATAATATTGGCTTTGCGAATGGCGCCACTTCGGTCTACCCAGAAGTGATGAATGAGAGTCCCCCGCGGCGCTTCCAATACGCCAATGCCCTCCTCATTATACTTTGACGAGCTTACTCTTATTTCAGTAGAGCAGATTTCATCGTTCTGAAGGAGTACCCTTAGCATCTCAGTGGCATAAAGTCCTTCAATAAGTCGTGCGTAATGATAATACAGCGAACCTTCCATCATAGCCCCGTTCCCCAGCTTCTTAAACTCCTGAAACTCTTGATTCGCTAGAGGTGTGGTGATGCCATCGGCGATATTGAGTCGTGCTAACGGTCCAACCCGATAAATACCACCCGGGTAGCCCATCTTCTTGTAATAGGGAAATTTCATGTAAGACCAGTCTTCCACCTTCTCCTCAATAATAGAAAGGTATTTATTACCCGGCACCTGGTCTTCCAAGACAAAACCCCGGGCATCCAACAATCTTAGTTTGCCATCGTATAATTCCAAGTTGCCGTGAGGGTCAACTGTGCCCAGATAAGCGGAAGGAAAACTGGCAAAGTTGGACATCAGTTCCTTCTGCTTACTCTGAAAGTCCTTGATAATGCTGATGCCCAGTTGATAGATAGCTACCGCCTGGTCAACTTTGCTCATGATTTTGTCTCTATCCTGGGCAGACAGTGCTGCATTTACACCGCCGGGAATTGCGAAAACTGGATGAATCTTCTTGGTGCCTAGAATTTCAATGATGGACTGCCCAAAGCTTCTCAGCCACACCGCTTTCCTGGCGAGCTCAGGGTTAGCGGCGATTAAGCCAAACACGTTCCTGGTCGCTGGGTTGGCATCCATGCCTAGGAGGAGGTCGGGACTAGCCAGATGGAAGAAGTGAAGCGCATGAGACTGCACATACTGCGACATGTGTATTAACTGCCGTAGCAGTTTGGCAGCAGGCGGTATCTCCACTCCCAAAATGGCATCTCCAGCTTTGGCAGAAGCTAGATGATGACTCACTGGGCAGATACCACAGGCGCGCTGAGTAATGACGGGCATCTCCCAGAAGACTCGTCCTTCACAGAATTTCTCAAAGCCCCGTAGCTGGGTAACATTGAAATGAGCCCGACTCACTTTGCCCTTTTCATCTAAGTGTAGAGTAACCTTGCCGTGACCCTCAATGCGGGTAATTGGTTTTATCTCAATCGTTCTCCGTTCCGTCGTCACTCCAGTTCCTCCTTAGCTAGTCAAAGAGCATCATCTCACCGGGCAAGACTGGAATCCGACCCTGAAGAAGCTCAGTCAGGGCATATTTAATCGCTTCCGCCCGGGGTGGGCACCCGGGAACATAACAGTCTACCTTGACCACTGCGTTCACCGGCAGGGCTTTTTCCAGGAGAGGTGGTATTTCCGCTGAAGAGGGTATTTTGCCATCTTTAGTGCTCTCGGTCTCAACGTAGACACGTTTTAACACTTCCTCTTTAGAGAAGGCGTTACGCATAGATACCACACCGCCAAAGCAGGCACAGTCACCGAGTACTACCAGAATCTTGCACTTGTGCCGAAGTTCGGTGGCTTCTTTTTCGTGTTCTGCCGTGCCGATGGCGCCAGTGAGGACACCCACATCTACGGCACTGAATTCTTTAATGTCCGTTATCGGGCACTTAGTAAACTCCACAACTTTAGCCAGGTCAATTATTGCCTCATCTATGTCCAGCACGGACATGTGACAGCCAGCACAAGCGTCAAGCCAGGCAGTAGCTATTTTTATTTTGGCCATAGCCTTAGCCTCCTTTTTCTCAACCTCTGGGCTATTTGGCTGATTATTTCAAGGTCATCTTTTATGCCTTGAGGTGGCTTGACTGCCCGCTGCGACTGGCCCGTCTTACCATCTAGGGACACATATGTGCCTTCTCGCTCTGCCCAGTTAGGCGAGGGAAAGACCACATCTGCCGCTTCGGTCAGGGGTGAGGCATAGCTTGCCTGAACAATGAGGAATTCAGCCCGCTCCACAATTTGAAGTACATCACTCTCAATACTACCATCGTCGTCAGCAAGTAAGAGGTAAACCAGTTTGGGCTTCGCTTCTGCCATCCCGTTCCGGTTAGCTACCCCCAATTCCCAGGCACCGCGGCTGTTGCCACGAGGTTTGAGCGAGACAACTTTCACACCATTGGGATTTGCTAACTTGGCTAGTTCCAGCAAGCTAGCCACAAGCCTGGGGTCTTTTTTGTTAAGTACCCCGTCCCCGTATATGATCACTGGCTCTCTAGCCCTAGCTAGCATATCCCCTAATTGGGCTAACAAGGTTTCATCCAGACCGCCAAACGGTGCTGCTCTTGCGGACGAAGCCGCCTTCGGCGTCATTTTGACGCCTTTCCGATTCCTCACCAACTGCAACAAAGCACTGATAACCACTTTCAAATCGCCCTCGTTTGGTCTGAGCCAGCGGTCGGCGTGAATACCCAAATCATTCTGCCCTGAGTCAATTAGGACCAGCCCAGCCTGGTTCTGAGCCTGAGCTCTAAGCACATAACAGCCAGCCACGGGATGGCTTTCTAAAGGATTGCCGCCGACCACCAGCACAAAATCAGTCTCAAGGATAGACTCCAGGGGACTTTCTATCTCAAGGCCCTGACCATTTTTACTAAAGAGGCTTATCCCTTGAGTCAGAGTTCGGTAAAGGTCCCCGTCAAGAGTATCCAGCAAGCTGGTACGCACCGTCTGGCGCATCAGTTTAGTGAAGGCTTCTAACGTCTCATTCGGGCAAAGGCTGGAAATTAAGCCGGCGATACTGCCAGTACCGTAACGACTTCGGTAAGCCCTGATTCCCTCGCTTGCCCGGTTCAAAGCCTCTTCCCAGGATGCCCTTCTTGCTGAACCGCCTCGCACATCGGTAACGATAGGTGTGGTGATTCTGGGGGCTTCTCTATAAATCTGCTCAAAGCGTCCCTTGCGGCACAACTGTCCCTTAAGCCCGGTAAGGTTAGTCGCAGTTATCTTAACGATGTTATTATCTTTGACGAGAACATCTATGTCACAACCAACGCCGCATAAGGAGCAGACACTATGAATTATCTTGCCCTCAGTGGTTCTACCGCGATAGGCGCTTATCTTGCTGAAAATAGCGCCGGTTGGACAAGCCTGGGTGCAGGCACCACAGGAGATACAGGTTGATTCTCCGAGGGACTGACTGAGATCAGCAATAAGCATTGTGCGCCAGCCGCGTTTGCCGAAATCAAGAGTACGGTTAGCCACAACCTCGGCGCAGATACGGACACAACGACCGCAGAGAATGCAGCGATTATGGTCAATGACGAGGTACTTATTCAGAGGGTCGGTGGGCAGGGTGGGGAAGCTGTAAGGATAGCGGACGTGGTCCATCTGGTACTGGTAAGCCAGCTTCTGCAGGTCACAGTCGCCACTGGCAACACAGACAAAGCAATGGTGATTGCGCTCAGTAAACATGAGTTCAAGTATCTGACGGCGATATTTCTCCAGTTTTTCGGTATTGGTTTTCACCACCAAACCGTCACGCGCCGGGTAGGTGCAAGCTGGGTTAAGGCGACGCTCCCCCTCAATCTCAACAACACACAACCGGCAAGCACCAACGTTGGAAAGCCCTTCCAAATAACACAGTGTTGGCACATAGATACTATTGTTGCGACAGACTTCAAGGACAGTGTCACCCGCTTTCCCTTTCGCCTCTTTCCCGTTGATAGTCAGTTTTATCTCTTTTTTCTCAGCCATGACTTTGACCCTCCTCCGCCGCTTCAAGGTCACATCTGAGACAGCGGGATGCCTCCGCTTTGGCCTCCTCAGGAGTAAAGGGAAACACAATCTCCTTGAAAGATGACTTTTGCTCCCTAGGGTCAATATGGGAGGGGTATACTCGGCTTCTTACCTTGACCTCATCTTCAGTAGGCGGAATCTTCGGAACTTCAATCGGCTCGTAGCCGTCCCTCTCAATGAAGGGCGATAGAGGTTTCCCCTGTAAGTATTGCTTGATGGAGCTAGCGGCTCGCTGACCGGCTGCCACCGCCCATATGACTGTCTTTGGCCCGGTAACGGCATCGCCACCAGCAAAAACGCCCGAGCGGGTAGTAGCTAAGGTGCGTGGGTCAGCCACTATCGTGCCGCCTCTACCTATTTTGATCTTGCTGTCTTTAATGAAGGAAGCATCCGGGCGCTGTCCGATGGCTTCAATAACCGTATCTACTGAGATAGTGTACTCTGAACCAACTACTGGGTAAGGAGTACGCCGACCACTGCTGTCAAATTCCTTCAGCTCCATGCGGATGCACTCCAGCCCGCTAGCTTTCCCATCCGTGCTCAACACCTTTGTCGGAGCGGTCAGGCAGTCAATACGGATACCTTCTGCTTCGGCAGCTTCAATCTCTTCCCAAATCGCTGGCATATCTTTTCGTTCCCGACGATAGAGTATTCGTACCTCATCAGCCCCCAATCTCAGAGATGCCCGAGCCGCATCAATTGCCGAATTCCCACCACCCACCACTGCCACTTTTCTCCCGACCTTTGGTTTTTTGCCCAGACTAATTGCTCTCAGGAACTCTATGGCGTCATATACCCCCTCGGCATCTTCACTGGGTATACCCATCTTGTCCCCCTTGTGTGCTCCGCAGGAGACAAAGATGGCTTTATAGCCATCTTCAAAGAGCGCTTCAATGTCATCAACTCTAGTATTTAGTCTAAGGTCCACACCTAACTTGAGGATGCTCTCAATTTCAGCGTTCAGGATTCGTTTGGGTAGTCGGTATTCGGGTATGGCTACCGCCATCATTCCGCCAGCCACAGGCAGTGCCTCAAAAATAGTAACTGCGTACCCGTCTCTGGCTAGCTCGTACGCGGCAGTAAGTCCGGCTGGTCCGGCGCCCACGATAGCGACTCGTTCTGGCTTCCTTGGCTTGACGGGGGGCAAAAATTCAACGCCGTGTTCATAAGCGTAGTCTGCGGCAATGCGTTTCAAATCGCGAATGGAGACGGCTTCATCCACCTGGACACGACGGCATTTCACCTCGCAGGGGTGATCGCACACTCGTCCCACCGACATGGGAAAGGGAAGCCGTTGCTTAATGAGCTTGTAAGCATCAGCAAACTTTCCGGCTTTGACTAGGGCGATATAGCCAGAGCAATCAAGTTCCACCGGGCAGGTGTGCTGGCAAGGAGTCGTGAAGAGTGCCTGACAGACTGCCGCGGGACAGTGTTTGTCAATGATGTGAGCTTCATATTCATCACGGAAGTGTCTCAGAGTGGTCAGTACCGGGTTCGGGGCTGTTTGACCCAAGCCGCAGAGAGAGGCTGAGCCTACCATCTCAGCCAACTCGGTAAGAGTATCTAGGTCTTCCATGGCGCCCTTGCCTTGACTAATCTTGGTCAGTATATCTAGCATCTTAGAGATACCGGCGCGACACGGGGTACACTTACCGCAGCTTTCATCTTTGGTGAACTGGAGGAAAAATCTGGCGACATCCACCATACAGTTGTTCTCATCCATGACGATAAGGCCGCCTGAACCCATGATTGCTCCCAGTGCCGTGACGGATTCATAATCTATCGGCGTATTAAGGTGGGCAATCGGGATACAGCCACCAGAGGGCCCACCGATCTGGACTGCCTTAAATTGCCGACCACCAGGACAGCCACCACCGATATCAAATACCACTTGCCCCAAAGGAGTACCGAGCGGTACCTCAATCAGACCAGGATTACTTATCTTGCCCACCAAGCAGAAGGTCTTAGTGCCTTTGCTCTTATCTGAGCCCACACTGGCAAACCATTCCGCCCCATTAAGGATAATTAACGGGATGTTAGACCAGGTCTCCACGTTGTTCAAGACAGTTGGCTTATTGAACAGACCCTTATGAGCAGGAAAGGGTGGTCTCTGACGCGGGTTGCCGCGCCTGCCCTCAATGGAGGCAAGGAGAGCCGTCTCCTCACCACAGACAAAAGCTCCGGCTCCTTTCCTTAGTTCTATCTGAAAACTAAAATCAGAGCCAAGTATGTTATCACCCATTAACCCATACTCGGCGGCTTGTCTTAAGGCAACATCAAGCCGCTCTATGGCTAGAGGCTTTTCGGCACGACAGTAAATATAGCCGCGAGTTGCCCCAATAGCGTAAGCTCCAATCAGCATACCCTCAAGAATAGAATGGGGATTACCCTCTAACACCGCCCGGTTCATGTAAGCCCCGGGGTCACCTTCGTCCGCATTGCAGATAACAAACTTTTCATCTCCCGCCGCCTGACGCACAAAAGTCCACTTCGTTGCGGTAGGGAACCCGGCACCTCCCCGCCCCCTCAAACCACTGCGGCTGACCTCATTAATCACCTCTTCAGGTCGCATCTGAGTTAGCACTTTAGCCAGAGCCTGATAGCCATCCCGGGCAATATATTCCTCAACGCTGGTGGGGTCTATATCTTGGTTATGCAGAATGCGGATTTTTTGCAGTCTAAATGTCGGAGACTCAAGGTCTAGAGTCCATTCGGGAATGGGCTCACCCCCGATAAGATGCCGTTCTATGATTGTGGGCACTCGCTCTGGGGTGACTTCGGCATAAATCATCCTTCCGTTCTTCGGGTGAATTACGGTAACAATTGGTTCTCGTCCGCAGGGTCCGATGCAAGCCGCTTCGGTAATCACTACATTAGATAACTTACGGGATTCGGCTTCCTTAAGGAAAGCTTCTTGAACGCTTTTGGCACCACTAGCAATGCCACAGCTACCTAAGTGAATCTTGACTTCTATCTTTTTCGCTAGTTCGGCAAGTCTTTCGCCGATTAAATCCCTTAATTCCTTGAGATCCCCAATACTAGACAGCCGCGTCACTATTCACCTCCTATGCGTAGGCGTATAGGATCTCCTTCATCCTAGTGGGCGTCACCCGACGGTACAATCTATCCTCAATCGCTACTACCGGAGAGAGTCCACAACACCCCAGGCACCTCACTACCTGCAGAGAAAAGAACCCGTCAGAAGTAGTCTCTCCGGGACTAATGCCCAACTCCTTGCGCAAAGTATTCAGCACCCTTTCCCCGCCTCGGACATAGCAGGAAGTACCCATGCACACTGAAATGACATATTTACCACGTGGCACCATGGTGAATAGCGCATAAAAGCTGGCAACACCGTAGACTTCACTCAAGGATAGCCTGAGGTCGCGAGCAACGCTCCGCAAGACGGAATAAGGTAAGTAGCCAATCAAGCCCTGTGCCTGCTGCAATACCGGAATTAGCGCTCCACTCTGCCCCCTCGTTTTGTCAATAGTTGTTTCAATCTGACTAAATATTCTGCCGGCAATTCCTTTACCGACTGGTGCAGACACTGCTGCTAATTCATCTTTCTTCTCCATATGAAACCTCCGGCTATTTTCGACGCTTTCGCTTGTCAAACACACTCCTGTGTCATATCTTTATTAAGACCTTATCCTAACCACTGCGTTTGCTTTGCTCACGGGCATCAGGGGCACATAATAAAGGCGCCGGGCAGTATCACCCGACACCTTTCTTTTATTAAAGGCGGCTTTAGAATCATTGCCTGTCTTTCTCTCAGGGATGTGGTCAGCGTGCTCTGGATAGAGAATTGAGATAAGTATCAATACCATTGCCTACCAGTGTAAGATAGATAGGCACGCCTTCACCATATCTCTTATAGACCGGGCACATCTGGCAGATGCCCGTATCCCGACCGTTGGCTTTGCCACTTTCCATACACAGCTTGCAATAGGTACCCTCAATTTCCCAACAAGGCAGTGTTCTACTCATATAAGCCGGACATCCGTCCCGAATGGCTGGCGGGCAACGCTCCATCTCCCAGCAGGGTTTTTTGTCTTCCCAGAAGTCACTAGCATTTGCCTGGGAAACAGCCATGACCGGAACTTTGCCCAGCAGAAGTGCTTCGGCTTCCTGCAATAGCTCAGCTCGCCTTTTTTGTCGCGCCCCTCCCTCATGGATGATGGCATAGAGGCCCCAGACGTTGATATACCACACGAACGCTGGCACCGCCAAGATTACCGGCATGACTAAGCCCACC
The DNA here is from genome assembly GCA_964497695.1 of uncultured Dehalococcoidaceae bacterium. Lineage (GTDB taxonomy): Bacteria > Chloroflexota > Dehalococcoidia > Dehalococcoidales > RBG-16-60-22 > JBGOXU01. The sequence goes on from CAZCEF010000001.1 coordinate 24,191, forward strand.
ACCAGCGCGATTTCCCAGCCGAAGCGAGCCAAAAAGAACCAGACCGCAAAGCCATAGACTGCTACTGGTATTGTCATCAATAGAACAGGCGTCACTACTCGCCCACTGACTGACGCGCCCTGCTTCTCTCTTTCTATTGCTTCACTTTTCTCCACGCTGATAGCTCGTCTCTGCCAAGCTCGCTTAACGAAAGTATAAATACCACCGAGATTGAGATACCAGACTAACACCGCAGGGAAAAGTATGAGCGGTATTGCCAGTACCAGCGCGACGACAAATTCCCACTGCATCGCTAATGTCTCCTTCCTCCGCTTACTTAACGGGAGGTAAGAAAGAGGGTTATGGAGCTAAGCCGAAGAGATACCTTTTCTTACCTCCTTTGTTTCCAGCTTACCATCTGGTGAATAAAGCTGACTTCCGTCGTGATACCTATTTCGGGTCAGCAAAAACACTTATCTGTAGTCATACAAAATTAGGCGTATATGCCTAAAGAAATTAGTTCACAACCACAAACACCCCGCCGAAGAACCTCATCGGGC
>CAZCEF010000001.1:24829-32764 GCA_964497695.1 uncultured Dehalococcoidaceae bacterium
GCCTAAAGAAATTAGTTCACAACCACAAACACCCCGCCGAAGAACCTCATCGGGCAGGAACCTTTGACTATCTTTGGACTGTCCACTCAAGGTCAACGGAGACTAACAACAAAGAGAATAGAAAAGAGAATACTTACGAACATGACCTGACGGAATCATAGTACAGGTGACATCATGATAAGAAATCGCTCTATAAACCTGATACTGTAGACATCCTGAAGACTCGTCATCCAAGCGCTGATATGAATAGAAAACGTCAAGCTCAGTTGATTTAGCAAGCTATGGCAGTCTAGGGTGACACAACCTCTTGACAAAGCTCTTGAAAGTAGTACAATACCGATATGGTCTGCGGACAAGGGTCCAGACTCCGCTCGTGAGTCGTCGGTATAATCGGGCAAGTGGCATTCCATCCCCGACTGACCCAAAATCTAGAAGAATTGGCAATAGGTTGGAACTGCAAAAACCAAAGAAAGGGGGTGGTACTTTTCGTTATTGAAGACTGAATTTAACTTGGTGCAATAGTCAACAAAAGGAGGAAAAGTGAATAAGAGAGTAATATTAGCCTTGATTATGGTTCTGGTAATGATGAGTGCGCTATTTTCAGCCTGTGCGAAGCCTGCTCCAGCACCAGCGCCGGCTCCAGCACCAGCCCCTGCGCCAGCACCCACTCCAGCACCAACACCAGCACCAGCACCAGCCCCGACTCCCAAACCGACGCCAGCACCAACGGTCACTCCAGCACCAGCCCAGCCCCCGAAAGTAATTGAATGGATTGCCCAACACACGAATCCAAAGGGTACCCGCTTAACAAACTCGTTTGAAAGAGAGTGTGCGAGGGTTAAGGAAGCCAGTGGTGGGCGCCTGGTGATAAAGGTACATGGCGGCGGTGAAATCGTCCCCTCGACCAAGGAGTGGGACGGGGTAGATAAGGGCATCTTAAACTATGCCAAGTCGACTAGCATTTGGTGGATGGACCGATTCCCCGCCGCCGGCCTGTTCAACTACATGATTGCCGGTTTGCGTCCCGTTGAGATGCTGATGTGGATGCTGGTGGAAGGTGATAAACTGCAAAATGAGTATTTTGCGAGCACTAACTTGCTCACTATTCCCGGTTGGACTGGCACGCCTGAGATATTCCTCAGTACCAATAAGCCTCTAAACACTCTGGCTGACTTAAAGGGGTTAAAGTATCGCAGTGCTGGGGATGACGGGTCAGTCTTCCAAGCGCTGGGTGCCTCAGTCATCTCGGTGCCCCCGGGCGAAATCTATGAAGCCATGAAACGTGGGGTAATTGATGCTTTTCAATTGAGCAGTCCGGCGACTGACAAGACATACACCACTTATGAGGTGGTCAAGTATGTGTATCTCTCCCCAGTTCGCCAGCCCTGTGAGTACTTCACTAACATGGTTAACAAGAAAACCTGGGCAGATCTACCTGATGACCTCAAAGCGGTCGTAAAGATGGCAGCTCTGGAGGAGGCATGGAGCTATCTGCGGGACACCATTGTGGACGATGCCGCGGCCATAAAATTCTACAAAGATAAGGGCGTTACCGTGGCACCGATACCCAAGGTTTTTGAAGACGAACTACGAACACAAGCCAAGAAGTTCTACGACGAGAAAGGCGCCAAAGACCCCTTCTTTGCCAAGGTGGTACAAATCCAGCGTGCCTTTGGTGAGGCTTATTCCGCAACCTACCCATCGGGTCTCTAAATTCGCTCTCCCCTCCTTCGGGAATATTCTCGAAGGAGGGGAACCTGTTAAGAAAGGCGATATGTGAAAAGCGTATTGGGAGCAGTTGATTTCATTAGTGACCAGACCGGAAAGATAGCCTGCTGGTTAGCCGTTGTCTTGGTGGCGTTAATATCTTATGAAGTTACTCTGCGATATGTCTTTAATGCGCCCACAATTTGGAATTTTGAGACCAGCCTGATGACTGGTGCCACGATGATGGCTTTTGGCTGGGCGTATGCTCACCGGCATCATCACCATATTCGGGTTGATGTTTTTTATTCCCGATTATCGCCCCGAGCCAGGGCCGGCATTGATGTCTTTGGTACTCTATTGTTCTTTTTCCCGTTAATCTTCACCTTTGTCAGGACTTCTATTCTCTGGGCAAAGGATGCTTGGATGAATCATCTGGTATCAAATCTGACCTACTGGTATCCCCCGCTCGCCCCATTCCGAACGGTGGTGGCGCTCGCTTTCCTGCTGCTGGCGATTCAAGGTGTCGCCCAATTCATTCGCGATTTCTACCGGCTCATAAGGAATAAAAGTTATGATTAAACTCAGCCCGGAACTCGGTACCATGCTGATGTTGGGTGGGCTGGTGGTGGGCGTCTTTATTGGTTATCCCCTCGCTTTCGTGGTTGGGACTCTGGGGTTAATCTTTGGCTTTCTCAGATTTGGGCCTCCGGTATTTGATATGCTTTATAGCCGTGCCGTTGATGGGGTGGTATTTAACTTTACCTTTTTAGCAGTCCCCTGTTTTATTTTTATGGGGGTTATGTTGGAACGCTCCGGACTAGGAGATGCCCTGTTTAATGCAATGTATGTCTGGATGGGCCGGCTCAGGGGCGGGCTGGCGGTGGTTACTATGCTCATCGGAACTATTATGGCGGCCACGGTGGCGATAATCGCTGCCTCGGTAACGATGCTGACGCTTGCCGCGCTTCCGCCTATGATAAAGCGTGGTTATGATAAAAGCTTGGCGGCAGGCACAGTGGCGGCTGCAGGTTGTCTGGGAATCTTGATTCCACCCAGCATTATGCTGGTTCTTTACGGACCAATGGCTCAGCTCTCTGTAGGTAAACTGTTTTTCGCCGCCTTTATGCCTGGCTTTCTCCTCTCCGGTCTATACATGGTCTATATCATACTCAACAGCCTCCTTAATCCCAATAAGGCTCCTGCGGTTCCAGCTGAGGAAATAGCCATGCCTCTGAGACAGAAAGTGACAATGCTTGTTACTTCACTGCTTCCAGTTGCATTCCTTATTCTGGCGGTGCTGGGTGTTATTTTCTTCGGAATAGCTCCGCCGACTGAGGCCGCCGGTGCCGGTGCCTTTGCGGCAACACTGCTGGTCATTGTCTACCGCAAGTTTAGCTTGAAAGTCCTGAAGGATGCTTCACTGGAGACACTGAGGGTCTGTGGTTTTATTCTGATGATTGTCATCATGGCTTTCTCCTTTGTCGGCGTATTTCTCGGCATTGGCGGTGGGGATGTCACCACCAAAATTATCCTGGCTACTCCTGGGGGATGCTGGGGTGCCTTTTTGGTTATGCAGTTTATCGTGTTCATCCTCGGCTTTTTTATGGATTGGATTGGTATCGTTTTCCTCGTAGTGCCAATCGCAACACCCGTCGCGGCTGCCCTGGGGTTTGACCCACTCTGGTTTGCCATGATGGTTTGCGTTAACCTTCAGACGTCCTTTTTGACTCCTCCCTTCGCTTACGCTATCTTCATTGTCAGAGGTACAGCGGCACCCGAATTGGGAATCACCATGAATGACTGTATACGTGGGGTAATCCCATTTGTTTTACTTATACTTGTTGGTCTCGGCTTGTGTACCGCCTTCCCCGAGATAATCACCTGGCTACCGAGCCAGATGATAAAGTAGAGGTTCAGCCCCCAGAACTGAAACCTCAGGATTTAGCGTAGTGAGTTTCTCTTGACTGGGCTGCTTATTTGCTCAAGAAGTGCCCACTGGGGGTTGAGTAAAGAGAATGACTACCCCCAGGCGCTACTTTATCATCTGGGCGGGTAACCAAAGGATTATCTCTGGAAAGGCAACGCACAAAGCCAGCCCCACGAGAACAAGGATAACAAATGGAATTACGCCGCGAATGATTTCAGCCGAAGTCATTTCTAGCTCCGGTGGGGCAACGCCGCGGAGAATAAATATGGCGAAGGCATAGGGCGGTGTCAAGAAAGACGTCTGGAGATTGACACAAATCATCATCCCGAACCAAATAGGGTCAAAACCCAGCATCGGCGCTAGAGGCGCTAGTATTGGCACCATGATAAAGAAGATGCCGATCCACTCAATGAAAAACCCGAGGACGAAGTATAAGAACATAACCGCGATAAAGGCACCCCAGCGTCCACCAGGGGTAGCTAAAACCAATTGCTGCACTAGCTCCCCGCCCCGCCCCTTAATAAATATAGCAGTGAAAGCGACTGACATAGCGCCAATGATCATCGCCATACAGCTGGTATTCAGTGACCGGAGTAAGATATTATAGAAGGTTTTCCAATTAAGTCTGCGGTAGGCGGCCGTCAAAATTAGGGAAGCAAAGGCACCTATGGCGGCAGCTTCAGTGGGAGGAGCGATTCCAGCAAAAATGGTGCCCAGAACTGAGAGGATAATGAATATGGGTGGCACCAGCGAGGTCATGAACAGTCTTATTTTATACCACACCGGGGCTTTTCTTTCCTCAGGAGGAATTACCGGTGCCAGCTCGGGTTGAAGATAGCAGCGAAAGACGACAAACACGCAATATAAAAAGGCGAGAAGAAGCCCGGGAAACACGCCTGCCATGAACAGCTTGCCTACCGAAACCCGAGCCATTGGTCCATAAACAACGAACATCACACTGGGTGGAATCAGAATACCCAGACTGCCACCGGCACAGATGACGCCAGAGGCGAGGCTACGGTTATAGCCTCGCCTTACCATGGCACCAAGAGCCAGGCTGGTGAGCATAGTAACTGAAGCACTCATGACGCCAACGCAAGCCGCCAGCACCGTGCCGACAACCAGAGTAACCAGTGCCAGCCCGCCCCGGAACCCACCGAGTAGCAAGTATGTGGCGTCATACATTTTGTCGGCTATTCCTGAATATTCCAGCACGATGCCCATAAAAATAAAAAGAGGCAGAGCTAAGAGAATATAGTTGTACAGTATAGAAAAAACTTGTGAGTAAATGATATCAAAGGATGAAGGCCCAAATGCCAAATAACCGACCACTATACCTACTGCCCCAATGGGAATGGCTAAGGGGTAACCTGAAAGCACGGTTACAACAAGCCCGCCGAGCATGACTATGGTAATCATCTCCGGGGTAAAGTGAATCACAGTTTTTCTTCCCCTTTGGCAAGATAAATATCGCGGATGAATTGAGCCACCGCTTGAAGGATGAACATAAAGAACCCGATAACCATTACGACTCTGACGGGCCAGGCGGGCGGATACAAATAGCTCTCCGCCATTTTCTCGTGGTTTTCAATAGACCACTTTGCCCACGCACCCGAAACCCATATCATGATACCAACCACTGGCAGGAAAAATATTAGGAAACCAATGATGTCAGCGAGCGCCCTGCCTCTGGGCGAAAGGAGTCTCCAGAAAACATCCACCCTCACATGACCCTGATGTAGGTGAGTATACGCTAAGCCCAGAACACAAATGCTAACACCAAGCATCATTGAGGGTTCGTACGTGAAAATCGTGGGCCGCTCCAAAACATACCTCATGAAAGCCTCGTAAGTAAGTAGCAAAACTAGCGCTAAGCAAAGCCAGCAGGCTACTTTGCCTGACCATTCGCTAATATTTTCCAGAGTCTGTACAGCTTTCCTCATTACGTTCAAGCCACCGTTTTGATTTATTGACTACGTACTGAAAACGGCCACACCCTAGACCATCTCCCCCGCTCCGAGAATTTTCCCCAGAGCGGGGGAGAAACGGTAATTACTTGTTCAAGCGTGATGCGTTAACAGTCCCCTGCTTCGGCTGACCTTAACCACTTATCTGCTTCAACACACAGTACTTCTGGAAGTCACGCATGGACTTCAGTATCCTTACATAGAGCTCATCTTCCGTCTTCATTTTCTCATCGTAGAACTTTTGAGCCTCCGCATATACTGCATCTTCTATCTGTTTCGGAAGAGGTTGAACCTTGATACCATAGTCTATTATCTTCTGTAGTGCTAGGGCATCACCAACTATGCAAGGACCATAATAGTCACCGATTGATCCCTGACATACCTCTCTTACGATTGCCTTGAGGTCATCGGTAAGCTTATTGAAACTCTCGGTTCTTACGATAATCGAGTTTTCGTCACAGGGCGCGCGACTTGGGGACTGGTAGAGATACTTAAAGACTTCATGAAACTTGTTTTCGTAGCATTCCTTGGCAGCCCCGTATTCAAAAGAATTGATGACACCACGCTGCATAGATTCATAAAGTTGACCACCAGGCAGAAAAACTGTCGACGCGCCTAACCGCCCGAGGACTTCTCCCGGGTCACCGGCGGTACGCATTTTGAGTTTCTTGAGGTCATCTAGGGTGTTTAGCGGAATGTTAGTGTAGCCCCAGTCCTCCGGAGGCAACGCTATGTACGTCATAAAGGTTGCACCGAAACGTGCACACAGCTCTTCAGCGAGTTGCTGACCTCCTCCATCTGTCATCCAGAATATCCGCTGCAAAGATGACAATCCACCCGCCACCTGAGCGAAAAGGGGAAAGGCATTGTGCAGACTCTTGTTATACGTGGCACAAGTGTAACCCCAGTCTAGAGCGCCAGTACGCAGTCCATCAAGTTCCTTTCCTGCGGGAACAATGGCGCCGCCAACCGCTACTTGATCAATGACCAACCGCCCGCCACACGCTTTATTAATCCTATCAGCGATAGCCATCCCCAGCTGATGCTGAGGGTCCGCCGCTGGGAAGGCACTTTGCGCTGTCCAGTGAATTACCGCCGCGGGTTGTGCTGGGGCTGGTTTTGGCGCCGGGGCTGGTGCCGGAGTTGGCGCTGGCTTTGGTGCGCAGCCGATCGCGACCAATCCAGCGACCAAAATTAATACCACAGTCAAAGCTAAAAATTTTTTGCCCATTTATCACTCCCATTACCATTGAAATTTGGAAACAAGTCGAGACTACTTAGTTATTAAACAACTTTTCTTATGAGCCCCACCTCCTTTTCTCTCTTATTTTTGCGGATAACCTGCTAGTTTTAGGTCACGGTGTGGAAAGTGTGAGTGCAGTCAATATTATAGTGCCTCATCACATTTTGTCAATACAGGTCCGAGACAGATTCAGTTTCCTAATCATTTTTCACTCGTTACGGAGTACTTAGAATTTGACCATCAAAAGAGCTTTTCTACCGAGTACCACCACCTCCCTCCTCTAATCCTGTAACGAGCAAAGGCGGGGAAAAGATACTGTTTGGCGATTGCTACCAACTTCTCCGCATCTTCATGTCTCTTATTCTATTCTCTAACTCAAAAGATCGAAGGAAGCGACTTTCTTGCCTTTCGCCTTCTCGTAGACGATTTTGGCGCAGACCAGGTCCTGAATGGCGAGACCGGTTGAATCGAACATGGTTATCTCCCTGTCGTTCTCGCGGCCCTTCTTTATCTTGGCGGCTACTTCCCCCAAAGTGCCATAAATATCCGATTGTTCTATTTCACCCTTATGCAGGGGAACATTGATTTCACCCGAGTGGGAAGCTTGCTCAACGTCATCAACAATAATCTTACAGGCTTGTGTTAGTGCGCCTTCCAGCTCTTGTTTCCCTTCAGCGTCGGCACCAATAGCGTTGATATGAGTCCCCGGTTTGACATGTCTCTTAAAAACAACAGGTACGGTAGCAAAAGTCGTGGTGACGATAATATCAGCATCGGCGGCTGCTTCAACATTATCAACCGGACGGATATTAAGATTCAGCTTCTTCGACATCTCGCTGGCGAACTTTGTCCGGCTCTCTTCCCGGCGCGAAAATACTTTTACTTCTTTGATGGTGGGAAGGACTTCTTTTATCGCCATCAACTGTGTGATTGCCTGTTCACCAGCACCGACCATCCCAATAATTGAAGAGCCCTTTCGAGCCAAGTGCTTCACGGCAACGCCGCCTGCGGCGCCCGTCCGCATATTAGTAATGTGGGTGCCATCCATAATTGCCAGCGGGTAGGCATTGTGCGGGTCGCAGTAAAGGATG
>CAZCEF010000002.1:0-1102 GCA_964497695.1 uncultured Dehalococcoidaceae bacterium
ACACCAGTTCCTTTACCGGTACGGGATTTATATCGTGGACGGTGAGAGAATATCCGGCCTTGACCAGATTGAGTGCCATTGGTTTGCCCATTAGACCCAGACCGATAAACCCTATCTTTTTCATCGGTATCCTTCCTTACGCTGTTTGCGCACTTAGATTCCACATTATTCTGCTTGTCCCATTCTCGGGGCATCAGCCGCCATGCGCCAAGAAAGACTGAATAAGTGACGGGAACGTGCAGAATGGCACATGTTTGATGAAAATAGTATTCCAGCAGGCTCACTTTGTCAAGGCGGAAGGAAAGCGCTAAGGGAGGGGTAAACTAGTGCCGTCTTCAGTGGTAGCCATGCGATTGACATACTTATAGATTTCAACAATGCTGGCGGTGAGGGGAACCGCTAAAACTAATCCCCAGAAGCCGGCGACGTAAGCACCCAGAACCAGCAGCACAATGACAATTGCTGGATGCATCTTCATATAGCCCGCGTGAATTCTGGGGACAAGAAGAGAAGCCTCAAGTAACTGCACAGCAAGAAAGAGGATAGCTACCCAGATGACCTTCTGCGGTGCCACTGCTAGAGTGACAACCACCGCCACCGTCGCCCCAATCCATGGTCCCAGCGTGGGAATCAACTCCGTGGCGCCGGCAAATATTGCCAGCACTGGCGCAAAGGGTATTTGTAAAACAAGGAGCCCTACCAGGTCAAGGAGACCAACCACAAACCCCAGCAGCAGTAGGGCACGTAGATACCGCCCAAGCACATTTTCCAAAATTGACATAATATTGCGGACGTGCTCAGAAAGATGCTGGGGAAGACTGGAATAAAAACTGTGCGTTAGCTTTTCGCGATCCTTCAAGATATAGAAGAGGAAAAGGGGCATTGATGCCATCCCCAGCAGCATGCCGACGGTAGTGGGAATCAGAGAAATACCATTCATTATACTACTGTCTATTGACTTGAGCATGGTCTTCCCGGTTTCCTGGACATAGTAATCAATCCGCTCTCTGATTTCCTGAGGGAACAACTGCCGGAGAGACTCGGTCCACTGCTGTAATCGCTCAACGGCGGTGGCGAGATACTGGGGCGCATTTTCAATGAG
>CAZCEF010000002.1:1202-17008 GCA_964497695.1 uncultured Dehalococcoidaceae bacterium
ACTGCTGTAATCGCTCAACGGCGGTGGCGAGATACTGGGGCGCATTTTCAATGAGCGTGACAAAGGCGTTAGACACAGTGCTGAAAACAAGAAAAGCAAAAAAGCCAAGTACGGCGATGATTAGTGCATAGCACAGAATGATTATTGAGACACGCTTGGTCTGCAGCCACCTGCCCTGCCGAGGCAGCTTTTTTTCAATCCAGGTGATTACCGGTAGTAGCAGATAAACTAGGACGAAGCCGAGGAAAAAGGGGAAGAGGGCGCCACGTAGGGCGTAGACGAGCAGAAGAATAACAATTAAGCTCGCTGTCAGCACAACGAGGTGCCAGTGGCGAGTTAATACGTGCTTCGCCCGGTTCAACTATCTTCCCTCTCCCCCTTTTAATCTGGTGATTTTAAAGTCTGTCTAGTGTTTAGGCTTCCCGCTTCCTCAGCTCGCTAACTTTCTCTTTAGCCCTCTCAATGACGCCTTCTGCCTTCTCTTTGGCCCTCTCAATGATGTCTTCTGCCTTTTCTTTGACGTCTTCGGTTCTCTCTTTGATTAATTCCCTGGTGACACTTCCTTTGTGCGGCGCATAAAGAATACCAATTGCCAGACCAATGAGCGCCCCGGCGGCTAGTCCGATACCAAAAGCACCAATTGAATCTCTACCCATTTTTCCCCCTTTCTATTTGCTGACGATTAACTGCAGTCGGTATTCCTCTTTAGTTATTTGTTTCCCCACCTCGGGGTAGGGAGTTAGGTGAAAGCTAAATTTGTATTGCTGGTAACTTACCGGCGAAAATTGGTCAGTCAGACCGGGTTCAGACAGTGTTATTTTATCATTAACGCCGTTGTAAGTCATCACCACGGCACAACTCGCTCTGCCCTCCCAGATACAAACAGCGCCTTTAGGACAACGGCTGTCCTCGGTAACATCGTCTAACCTGAGTGTTAAACCCTCCCCGCTTATGACGGCACTTTGTCCGATACTTAACTCAAACTGCTCGTTTAATCGGACTTTAGTCTCAGAAGTCTCGCCGCCGCAGTTCGATACTAACAGCGCCAGAACTGAGAGAATAAAGAAGACAAAGCTTGCCTTCAATTTTCTCCTTGTATCTTTAATAACCATTATATCGTTAAAAATGTTACTGGTTTTTACCGGGTAAGAATATACGTAGAGCTATCTAAAATGCCCACAAAATGCCCGTATTTTTGTCTAGAATTCGCCGTAATACGCTCACCATTGTCTGCCGGCAGAATGCCGCGCTGGGCGGCATAGCGGAGCAACTGGTTCTGGGTGCGCAGCCCTAGCTTGCGCATCATATTGCCGCGATGGATTTCCACAGTACGGCGGCTGATAGCGAGCCGTCTGGCAATTTCACTGCTGGTGTCACCCTGAAGTGCCAGATTTAGCACTTCACGCTCCCGACTGGTCAGTATCTCAAAAGGGTCAAGGGCGGTCGGGGCGGTCTTGTGCAAATAGGTTTCAATGGCTTTTTGAGATAGGGGCGGACTGAGATAACGCCGACCAGCCATTACCTCACGGATGGCACGCACCAGCTCATCAGCAGTTGACTCTTTTAAGACGTAAGCTTTCGCTCCTGCCTGTAAGGCTTGCACAACATAACCCTCGTTGGCGTGCATGGAAAGGATTACGATATTGGTCTTGGGAGAACGACTGCTGACCTGCCGGGTAACCTCAATGCCATTAATGCCATTCATCATAATGTCAAGCACCAAGATATTTGGCTGAAGATTTTCTGCCATCTGGACTGCCTCAAGCCCATCCCCCGTCTCCCCGATAATCTGGAAATCTGATTCGGCTTCAAGCAGCATCCGTAAGCCATGTCTGACTACGGCGTGGTCATCCGCCAGCAGTATCGTTATCACTACTCCTCACTTACCTCGGGTTGAGACCTTGCTTGACATAGCCATTGAATTAAACTTTTCAGTTACTTTAATTCTAAGAGCATGATTTTGGCGATGCTATCCGTAGGCCTACGTAATTTAAATAATAAAGATACGTAGTTCAGCAAACTGGGGATATAAGTAGGACTAGCTTGACCAGATTGGACTATTCATTCGGCGGTAAAATGCCACGGCGCACGGCGTAACGGAGCAACTGCGCCTGGGTGCGCAGCCCGAGTTTAGCCATCATATTGGCGCGGTGGACTTCAACAGTGCGTTGGCTGATGAAAAGTTTCTTGGCAATTTCAGCGTTGGTATTCCCCTGCGCTACCAGGTGGAGTACCTCTCGCTCCCGGCTGGTCAATGTCTCGTATGGGTCAATTTTGGTTGCCTCAGCCTTCTGCATATAAGCTTCAATTGCCTGGTCAGAAAGGGGTGGACCGAGATAGCGGTGTCCGGAAGCCACTTTATGCACCGCCCGCACCAGTTCATCGGCAGTAGATTCCTTCAGAATGTAAGCTTTCGCACCGGCACGCAAAGCTTCCAGGACATAACTCTCGCTGCCATACATGGACAGGATAACCACTCCGGTCTTGGGTGAACATTTGCATACCTGTCGGGTAACCTCAATGCCATTGATTCCACCCATCATTAAGTCGCTGACCAGAATATCAGGCTGGAGGTTTTCCACCAGTTGCACCGCCTGCAGACCATCGCCTGCCTCGCCAATAACCTGGAAGCCAGGTTCGGCTTCAAGCAATGCCCGTAACCCCCGCCGCACCACGTGGTGGTCATCAGCGAGCACGATGGTGGTCACTTTTCTTTCTCCTTTTTCTTTTTCTTGGGCGGTTTGGGTAAGGGGAATTCCGCCGTTACTCTGGTGCCAGCACCAGGGGTGGTCTCAATGGTCAGCTTCCCGCCCAGCAGGTGTGCCCGCTCCTGCATCCCGACAAGACCGCTAGAAGCTGGACCTATCTCGTCAGGGTTGAAACCTTTGCCCAGGTCCTCTATCTGGACGGAGAGTGAGTCACTGCTGACCCAGGCGCGCACGGTGGCTTCATTCACTCCGGCGTGTCGGCTGACGTTAGTCAAAGCTTCCTGAACAATCCGGTAGATAGCAGTTCTGGTGGCTGGGGGAAAAGGCTGGTTCAGTCCGCTGTGTTCAAAATTTACCTTTACCTGAGTCTGGGAAGTATAACGTTCAAAAAGCCAGAGCAGAGCTGGCAGTAGACCAATGTCGTCCAGCATTGCTGGGCGCAGGTCCAGGGAAAGATTGCGCACTCTGGTCATCAGGTCGGATACGACGGAGTTGGCTTCTTCTAGAAGAGGGCTAATACTCTCGCTGTGCGAGCGTGCTGCTCTGGCAAGTAATAGCTTAAGTCCGGTCAGCGATTGCCCAACCTGGTCATGCAACTCAGCGGCAACAGCCCGTCGTTCTTCCTCCTGCATCTGGACCAGCTTATGGGAAAGCTGTCTTAACTCTTCCTCAACGCGTTTTCTTTCGGTGGTATCGCGGGAGGCTCCGAGAAGATAAGCCGGTGGGCCGTCTGGAGCGGGCATTATCTGCCACCTGGTCTCAACCCACACCTTGCTACCATCCTTACGGATAACCTCACCCTCCTCTGTTTGGGGACTTGTCGTATCATTAGTTGACCTAGCCTCGGCGAAAATCTCCTTTACCGAAGCCAAGTGCTCGGGAGTCAAAATTTCTTCCAGAGCTTTCGTCATTATTTCCTCGCTGGTATAGCCGGTCAGCTGGAGTACCGAAGGACTAACGTAAGTGATGCGTGAATCAGCAATATTGGCGGTCCAGATAACATCGGCAACATTCTCGGCAAGGAGACGATAACGATTCTCCGCTTCTCGTAGTGCCTTTTGTGTCTGCTGGCGCTCATTCACCTGCCGGATAAAACCGAGCAGTGCCACCATATTAATGGGCTTGGTCTCGTAAGAAAGGATGCCCTTCTGCCCGACGGCGGCAACCGCGGTTTCCAGTGAGGCATAGCCGGTGATAATCATGTACTCTGTCCCGATACACAGGTTGGTGATTTCATTGACCAGGTCTAAGCCGCTGATATCAGGTAGCCTGATATCCACCAGTGCCAGCCCAAAGGTCGTCCGACGGCAAAGCTCAATAGCCGTCTTGCCGTCGTGGGCAACAGTAACGTCATAACCTTCTTCCTGCAGTATATCCTGCAGGTTTAAAGCCAGGTCAGTATCGTCATCAACAACCAGTATTTTAAATTTCTCTACCGTGGGCTAGCCTCCTCGGAATGCAAGGGGAGCCGGAGTATGATGGTGGCTCCTTTGCCAGCATCGCTTCTGGCTTTTATGGTGCCACCGTGCCGCTCAACAATCATCTTGGCAATGGGCAAGCCGAAGCCGATCCCCTGAGCTTTGGTGGTGAAGAGAGGGGTAAAGAGTTTATTCATATATTCGGGTGGGATGCCAGGACCGGTGTCAGCAAAAGATAGCTCCGCCTCATTATGGGTGACCCAGATGCTTATCGTCAGCGTACCGCCATTTGGCATTGCTTGGGTAGCATTGGTGATAATATTGTGAAAGGCAATTTGAAGTTGTTCCCAGTCCGCCGCCACCACCACTTTCTCCCTGGGGAAATCTTTTATTGTTTTGATTGATGCCGGGACATGGCTTTCCGTAATCGCTTCGGAAACCACCGCTTTGAGGTCAAGGCGGTTTAATTTCGGCTTCTGCATGCGGGTCAGGTTTACCAGGCTCTGGATGATGCTTGCCGAGCGCTGGACGCTGTTGTGGATGCGCTCAAGGTGAGACTGCAGTTTCGCATCGGCATCTTTCAGTGCTTTGCTGAGATAAAACACCGAGCTATCAATGGTCGCCAGAGGATTTCTCAACTCGTGGGCAATGCCGCCAGCTAGTTCGCCAATGGTGGCAAGTCTCTCCTGGGTAGTTAACTGCTGCTCTGCCAATACCCGGGCGGTGGTCTCAATGAGGGAGAGCACCAGTCCCTGTACTTTGCCGGTAGCGTCTTTTACTGGAGTCAGCGTCCAGTCCCAGTAAGTTACCCCTCTTTCCGGCTGGCTTGGAAAGATGAAAGGCTTATCATGGAAGGTGATTGGCTCGCCGGTATCCCTTACCTTTTCAAATATTGCCTGGTTCTCCTTATCAGGGAAGAGAGCAAAGTGGTTCTTACCGATTAACTCCTCAACTTTATACCCGGCGCCTTTGGCATAGGCTGAGTTCACCTTAACAAAATTAAACTGGGGGTCAAAATAGACCAGCATGGCGCCGGTGTTTTCCATAATGGTGCTGATTATGTCTTTTTCCTTTACCAGTGCTTCTCGTGTCTTCTTATAATCGGATGTCTCAATAAACTCCCACTTGCCCGGCTGCTTGATGAGGGCAAACTGATGATTGCGGACAACATCAACAACTTCAGGCGCGCCGCACTTTTCCAGGCTGTAGGTGCAGATAGCAATCATCTGGTATTTACCGATGACGCTGTTTATCTGCTCTTCATATTCAGTAAAGGTTTCCCAGTCGTTTCTTTCCAGCCAGAAGGTGTTGCCGGTCAAACGCAGACCATCGTAACCTCGGGCGAGGGCTTGATTTAGCTTGTCTACCCACCCATTCAGCACGCGCTCGGAATCAAAAAAGCCGCCCTTGAGATACCACTGGTCATGGGGAATAATTTCTATCTGCTCTCTTTTCCGGTATTTGGCGAAGTCGGGCATTGCCGCCATCATTGCCTGACGTGCTTCGTCCTGACTCAGCGGCGCCGAGGTCACCCACATGCAGAACTCGTTATTCTCCAAGCCAGCTTTGAAGTATGGGATAAGTATTTCCCGAAGGTCGTCTTCATGGCGATAAAACTGGCAAATGTGTGTTCCCCAGGGGACATCCCCGATGATATCTATTCCCGTTTTTCTGAGATTCTCTACCATACCGCCTCTGCTCGGAGACATTCTATAATCCAGCGACCTGATTTGCAAATAGAAAGAGTAAAAGCACCAGGCGGAAGATAATTGTTCCTGCTTTTTGCCACAAGACTAGTTTAGCGGTACAGGTGGCAGGAGACGAAGTGCTCTGTCTCCACCTGCTTGAAGCTAGGCTCTTCTTCACTACAGGCCTTCGTCGCTCTGGCGCACCTTTCGTGGAAACGGCATCCCGGTGGCGGCGCAATTGGTGAAGGCACCTCGCCTGGTAATAGAATTCTCTTCCGTTTCCGTTCTGGGTCGGGAATCGGGATTGCCGATAGTAGCGCCTCAGTATAGGGATGGAGCGGATGGTTGAATAGCTCCGTTTTATTCGCCAGCTCAATTATCTGCCCGAGATACATTACGGCAATCCGGTCTGAGATATGTCCGATGACTGCTAGATCGTGAGCGATGAACAAATAGGTCAGCCCAAGCTGGTCCTGCAGGTCGGCAAGCAAGTTCAGAATTTGAGCCTGGACGGAGAGGTCCAAAGCACTGACCGGTTCGTCAGCGACAATGAGCTTTGGTGCCACTGCCAGAGCGCGGGCAATGCCAATTCGCTGCTTCTGTCCGCCGCTTAATTCGTGGGGATATCTTGCTGCATGTTCCGGCTCCAAGCCCACCTGTTTCAGCAGTTCCCCAACCTTTTCCATCCGCTCTGTTTCATCGCTCATACCGTGAATGAGTAAAGCTTCGCCGATGGAATCGCCGATGGTCATTCTGGGGTCAAGCGAGGACTGCGGGTCCTGGAAAATCATTTGTGCCTTTTTGCGGAACTCTTTTAATTTACTTCTGTCCCATTTGGTAATATCGCTTCCTTGATAGAGGACTGTCCCGGCGGTTGGCTCTTCCAGCCTGAGTAGCGTCCTGCCGAGGGTAGATTTACCGCAGCCTGATTCGCCGACCAAGCCCAGGGTCTCTCCCTCCTTGATGAAAAGGGAAACACCGTCCACTGCCTTGACATCGGCAACATGTCGCAAGAGCAGCCCTGCGGTGACCGGGTAATACTTTCTCAGGTTTTCCACCTCTATCAGTTTATCGCTCATCCAAGAACGTCCTCTGACATAACCTAGGCAAAAAGGTGACAGGCAACACGATGGTCACTGGTAATGGTAACTTCCTTTGGTATGTGCTCATCGCAAACCGGCATCCGCTGCTGACAGCGTGGGCTGAAGATACAGCCTTTAGGCGGGTCAATTAGACTGGGTATTGTGCCCGGGATAGGTGCCAGTCTAATCCTTCCCGTTGCGACTTTGGGCAGGCAATTAATTAACCCATGGGTGTAAGGATGCTTGGGCTGATGAAA
Source organism: uncultured Dehalococcoidaceae bacterium (assembly GCA_964497695.1). GTDB lineage: Bacteria > Chloroflexota > Dehalococcoidia > Dehalococcoidales > RBG-16-60-22 > JBGOXU01. The sequence continues at coordinate 8,356 of CAZCEF010000002.1, forward strand.
TATATCACTTGCCGTACCCACTTCAGCCACCCTGCCGCCATACATCACCACAATCCGGTCAGCAATCCCAGCTACCGTGCCTAAATCGTGGGTAATAAATAAGATAGACATACTTTTTTGCTGCTTCAAACCCTGAAAGATGTCCAGAATCTGCGACTTTATGGTCGTGTCTAGGGCGGTAACGGGCTCATCGGCAATGAGAATTTCGGGATCGCAGGACAAGGCAATAGCTATCATCACTCTTTGCTTCATACCACCCGAAAACTGGTGGGGATAATCTTTCATTCTCTCCCTCGCCTTCGGGATGCCAATGCGCTCCATAAGCTGTAGAACTCTATCCATAGCTTCCTTGCGCTTTAGTCTGAGATGGAGCTTAATCTGTTCCGCTATCTGGTCGCCGACAGTAAAAACCGGGTTGAGGGAAGATTGCGGGTCCTGAAATATCATCGCAATCCGTTTACCACGAATTTGCCGTAACCTCTCGTCTGGACAGCCAAGCAAGTTGTCATTGTGATAAGCTATGTCTCCCCCCAGAATTTTCCCAGGCGGGCTGTCAACTAGGCGCAGGACTGACAGCGCTGCGGTTGTCTTGCCGCACCCGGATTCGCCCACCAGACAGAGGGTTTCCCCCCTTCTGACGTCAAAACTAACGTCATCAACTGCTTTGACCACGCCGTGGCGGGTAAAAAAGTGGGTCTTAAGATGCTTAACCGCTAATACTGTATCGCTCACCACGACTCCTAAAGTTGACTTCTGGGGTCAAAGGCATCCCTGATGCCATCGCCCAGGAAATTGAAGGCGAGAACGGTCAGAAAAAGCATAATCCCGGGCTCCACAGCCACCCACCAGGCGGTGTCCAGACTCCGCTGACCGGCATTCAGAATTACACCCCAGCTGGTAACAGTGGGGTCACCCAAACCGATGAAGCTCAGCGCTGCTTCAGCAAGGATGACGCCCGGTATTGACAGAGTGGCGATCACGATGACTGAGCTAATGACATTTGGGATGAGGTGGCGGAAGATGATTCGGGTGCCGCTCGCCCCTAAGGATTTGGATGCCATGACAAATTCTCTGGCTCGGAGGGAGAGAGTCTCACTCCTGACCAGCCTGGCTGTTCCAGTCCAGCCAGTGAGACCTATCGCCAGTATGATAAAAGCCAACGACGGTCCGAAAATGAAGACGATGAATACTAATAGCAAGAAAAAGGGGAAGGTCATCATGACATCAGTGAACCTCATCAGGGCGTTGTCCACCCAGCCGCCGAGGTAAGCTGATGCCACGCCTAGAATTGTGCCGATAAGTACTGCCATCAGAGTCGCCAGTAAGCCAACCTGAAGGGAGACCCTGGCGCCGGAAACAAGCATCGCCAGCATGTCTCTGCCTTTGTCATCAGTCCCCAGAGGATGCTGCAAGGTGCCCGGCGTCTCTCTGGTCACAAAGCCGCCCGTTTTGAGGTCGTAAACCGATTGCTGAATACTGAAACCTGAGGGAGGCAGGTTCTTCTCTTGAAAGTTGACCCGGGTGGGGTCCTGGGTGAGAAAAGGACCAATGAGGGCGATCGCAATTAAAAAGATAATGAATATCAGTCCCAAGATGGAGAGCCGGTGTCTTTTAGTTCTATCCCAGTAATACTTCGTCAGGCGCCTGTTGGCATACAGTGGGTAGAGCCCGTAAAACATGAAGAAGAGGGCGAAAAAGAGGTAGAAGTAAGCTAAAGGCGCTAAAATTCTATCAAGTGCATAAATATCTAAAAGTAAAGTTAGAACTAGCGCTAGAAGTGTGGCAATAAAGATTAAGTTCCTCAGCCCACCGACCTTATTACTGAATCGGTTAATCACTCTATTCCTCAATCGTACCGTATTCGGGGGTCAAGCCAGGTGTATACAACGTCGGTCACCAGATTGGTGAGCAGTACTACCAGAGCCCCAATCAGGGTTATCGTTATCACCACCGGATAATCATTGGCAAAGATGGCATTGAAAGATATTCTCCCCAGCCCGGGAATACCAAAGATAACCTCGGTGAGATAAGCACCGCCAAAAACGACGCCGCTTAAATCAAACATTATTATGGTGATGATGGGTAGAATGGCATTTCTAAAAACGTGTTTGCCAATGACCACCCTTTCTGGCAGTCCCTTAGCTCGGGCGGTTCTGACAAACTCTTTTCTTAAATTGTCCAGGGTAGCTGACCTGGTATATCTCGTGTAGCCCGCCATCGCCCCGGTACCCAAGGTAATGACCGGCAAGATGAGGGCTTTCAAATTGGCAAGCGAAAACATCGGCAGACTGGTATCATAGTAAGTCTTAAACCATCCCAGCTGTACCGAAAATATCAAGATAAGCATTATGCCCAGCCAGAAGTTGGGAATGGATATGCCAATAAAAGAGAAGAAAGTGGCGAGATAATCAGTCTTGGTGTACTGCCTGATGGCAGAGTAAATCCCAATCAGGATACCCAAGCTGGCAGAAAAGAGCATACTGAGAAAGATAAGCTGGAAGGAGTAGACCCAGTGGCGCTGAATCAGCTCCATTACCGGCATGGAGGTACTGAACGACCAGCCCCAATCGCCCCTGCCGAGATTAACAATATAATCTACATACTGTTCATATATTGGCTTGTCCAGTCCGTATCTGGCTTCAATGGCGGCAACCACCTGAGCCGGGTTCTGTGTCCGGGCGGAGAGGTTTGCCAGATATTTATCGGCTGGCGAGCTTGGTCCCAGTCGTAACAGAATGAAAGTGCAGGTAACAACGCCCCAGGCAATAATTACCGCATAGAAGAGCCTTCGGATAATGTACCCCTGTAACCCACCCCGCTTCAAAGGTCCGCTCCATTAGAAACCACTATGGTCCGGCAAAATACCATTCGTGGTAGTTCCAACCCATCCTCATGCCGGGGTCAATGCCTTCTACGTTAGTCTGAAAGCCGTGATTAGCCCGCGGGAAGGCTAAGAAATCCGCTGACTGGTCTTCAGCGATTATCTGGCTTATCTCAGCATACATTTTCTTGCGCACTTCTTTGTCCAGGGCTTCCTTGGACCTGACCTTTTCAAACAGTTCGTCCACCCTTGGGTTAGAATAGCCCCAGTAGTTTAAGCCACCATCAGTGGTAAAGAAGACTCTGGAGCCTGATGGGGCAATCGGGTGGGTTGAGAAGCCAATAACAATTAAATCCCAGGGCTGTTCACTGACGGCGTCAGGACCGTTATTCGGTCTAGGCTCCTGGTTCGTACCGGGAACTTTATTGTCCAGATACTGCCTCAGCTCGGTAGCCCAGGGGACCAGTTTAATCTCTACCTCTATACCAATGTCAGTCAGTTCCTGCTTCACCAGAAAGGCGATGTCTTCCCGTGTTTTATTTCCCTGGTTGGTGACGACAGTCAGTTTGATGGGCTTGCCATCTTTGCCTTGAACGGCGATGGTTCCATCCGGTTTTTTAACGCCATAGCCAGCCTCAAGTAGCATCTGCTTTGCCTTGGCTTTGTCGTAAAGAGCGTCAACGCCAAACTTGGTAACTCCTTCCTCGGTATACCAGGGAGACGGCTTGGGAATAAAGCTGAAAGCCGGGTCGCCAAAACCAAGGTGGATAGACTCAATCACTGCCTTCTTACTTATTGCCATGCTCAGCGCTTGCCTCACTGTCTTACTTTTCAGCCCCTCCCACCCGTTCTTACGTATGTTGTAAGTGATTAACTCATAGCCGCTAGTTGGCACGGTATAGATTTTGATTTTTCCCATTTTGGAGAACTTGGCGACTTGCTCTGGGTCTATTCCGGTATAAGTAATATCGCCGGCTTCCAGGGCGGCGTGAACTGCGGCGGGGGTCCCGAGAAGCTTAGTGACAAATTGTTCAAAGTAAGGCGCACCGCTTTCCTTACCTAAGTAAAAATCCGGGTTGCGTTCCACTACGTATTTATCATTGCGGATCCACTCCTTGAACTTATATGGTCCTAGATTGCCAGTATAGGTTAGCTTATTGAATTCCTCTGCCTGGGTGAAAGCCTTGACATCACCTTCGTACTTGGCGGCAATGTGCTTGGGGTAAGGGGTGAGTGAATAGATGGCGTTATCCGCAAATTCCGGGTCCACCGTTTTTCTTTTTATAGTGAAGGTTGTCTCATTGACTACCTCAGGTTCAATAAAAACCGTTTTCTCATCCACCACTTCTTCCCAATCGCTTTTGTAGGGGTAGTTAAGCCAGTCCGAGAACATAAGGTTCTTCAGGGTATAGACATAGTCCTCCGCAGTGACTTTGACGCCACCGCTCCATTTCAGGTCGTCTCTAATGGTAACGGTGTAAGTCAGACCGTCCGCCGAAACCTCTACCGGCCTGGCGAGGTGACGCAAGACCACGTTCCACTGGTTGTTATAGGTGGCGAGGCTGCCTATGGTATATCCGGCATAGGAGAATGAGGCGGCGTCCGCAGCGAGAATCCAGTTCAGGGTCTCCGCATCGCCTGCTGAAGTGCCTTCTATGAAGATGCCTTTTACCTCTGGTTTCGGTTTTGGTGGCGGGGCGGGTGCTGGTGCCGGTACTGGTTGAGGCGCTGGTGGCGCTGGAGGCGGAGCAGGTGGAGGTGCGGGTTTGGCACAGCCAATCACCAATATCAATAACAATATGATGAAGATACCGAGCCGGGTAATTTTCATATCGCCACCCAACCTATCAAGAGATAGCTAGGCATTTAGCCTGTTTACTCTATACTTTATATTATTATCTAAGCTAGGCAATAATGCAAATTCCGTGAGGCAAGAAATTTGACTATCAAACTAATAGAAGGTAGGATATAAATATAAATTGTCCACTTGGCACGGAGGTGGTTTGGTCGGGGTAAACCTGAAGCGGACACGGTAAATTCTGAAATCTGAGTGAAGGTGATTCACCTAATTCATTCGCTGGCATCCCGAAAATTGAGCTGATGGATTAGTGGTAAGTGGGTTAGACAATGAAACTGAACATAAGAAGTCCTGAGTGGGTAAAAAGGGTATTTCGCCACTGGAGCCTGTGGGTTTTACTTGCCATAGCGCTGGGGGTGGTCTCCGGCAATTTCGTTTTTGACACCTTCATCGGTAAGCCAAACGTCGGTATAGTCCAAATCAATTCGCTCCTCTATCCCTGGACTTTGCCCCGGATTGCCGAGATGCTTAAATACGTTGCCGAAAACGATAAAATAAAAGCTGTTGTTTTGGAGATAGATAGCCCTGGTGGCGACGCTGTCTCAAGTGAGGAAATCTATTTAGAGATACTGGAGCTACGCAAGAAGAAGCCAGTAATTGCCCATATTAATCTGGTGGGCGCCAGTGGTGCTTACTATGTTTCACTCGCCGCAAACCTGATTTACGCTAAATCAACCACGACATTGGGTAGCATCGGGGCGTGGGTGCAACTGCCCGAGCATGAGACCATGCCGGAGGATGTTATCTGGACCGGACCATATAAGGAGACAGGCAGCTCAATAAGAGAAACCGTGAACCGGCTTGAGATGTTCAAGCAAAATTTCCTGCAAACAGTCACCTCTCAAAGAGGGGATAAACTGAAGATTAGCCAGGACGAACTCTCCAAAGCGGGCATCTATAACGGGATAGAATCACTCCGATACGGATTGATAGACGAGTTTGGTTCCAGTTCTCAAGCCATCCAGAAAGCCGCCGAACTAGCCGGTCTAAGAAACTACGGTACGGTTGACGTTAACACAGAACTAGATGTCTACCTGCCAGCCTGGTGGACTTTTTCATGGAGTGCTGAAGCTTCCAAGATACATTCCAACATGCTGCCAATTTACTATTACCTGTACACATCCCCCGAGGCACAGGAATGAAAAAGCTCATCGCTATTACTGTAGTCTGTTTCATTGTTGTTTCCTGCCTGTTTGTGGTCGGTAAGGGACTTTTCTTCTACCAAGGGAGATATCAACCACCTCCCACCACACTGCCCAACCTCGCTGATATTAACGCTCCTGCTCTGGCGGCAGAAGCCTTTTCGGAGACGCCGGAAAAAAGAGCTGGGACAGTCCTGATTGACTTTGCTCACGACAATAACTTCAGTCCGTGGGAACTCAATATCCTTCTGTCGCGAGTTGTCTCCCGGGGATTTGCCGTTGAATTCTGGAGAGCAAAACCGGAAGACAAAGCCGGTGGGGAAACTCGGGCGAGAGACCTTGAAGGAAAACTACGCTTTGTGGATACCCTTATAGTAATTTCCCCGCAAATTGCCTTTGCTGTTAAAGAAATTGACCTCATCAAAGAATTTGTGAAAAAGGGCGGCAAGCTGCTACTGATTGAAGACCCAACACGAAGACCTGCCGGTTACGCTTACCAGCGAACTGAAAGCGTTCCCATAAACGATATTGCCACGGAATTTGATTTCTTGTTTGAGAGTGATTACCTTTACAACCTGAAGGAAAACAATGGCAACTACCGGTATGTATTCTTCAAAGAATTCACCCAGCACGAATTAACCAGGGGTCTGGGGCAAATATTACTTTATTCCGCCGGCTCTTTTAGCGGTTCTGCTACGGGGGTTGTCTTCACTGACGAGAACACTTATTCGTCAAAGACAGAAGCCAGAGGGAGACTTTCGCCCCTCGTTTTAGCCACTGACTCAAAAGTCCTGGGTGTCTATGATTTGACTTTCCTCATTGAGCCCTACAACGCCAGCTTTGACAACAACCAGTTGATTTCAAATATATCCGACTGGTTGACCGTATCCGGAAGGACTTTCTCCCTCGCAGACTTTCCGTATTTTCTGGAAGATGCTCCCGTGGCAGCTTACAGTGACGTTTCTCTCCTACGCCAGGGACTGGAATTCAAAAACGTCCTTACTGACATGGGTAAAAACCCTTCGGTGGCGAAGTATGAAGAGACAGCCAGTTTAGCCAAAGACACTGTATATATCAGCCTTTTCAAGGAGTCAGCCAAAATAAAGAAATTTCTGGATAGCGCAAACATCATTTTTACCGAAACTAATGTTGAAATAAAGGGTATGGGGACAATTCCGCAGAAGGGTCTCGCCATCATTTACCTCCACCGAGAAGGCGAAAAGGAGATGCTAGCGGTTCTGGCGGAAACCGACGAAAAATTGAAGGAGACCCTAGACCTCCTGAAAAGCGGGGGATTCCGACAGTGGCTGGTAAGTGATACCCTGGCTATTTACCCGCCCGCGAAGGAAAAGGAAGAGAAGAAGCCGGAGGAAAAGAAGGAGCCGGAAAAGCCGCCGGAACCACCCAAGCCAAAGTAAAGTATAACACCCCACCTGCCGTAAGCAGGGACGTCAGACTTACTGAACAGCGGTTTTCCTTCGCATTCGTATAATCCCATTTCGCCTAAATTCACTCAGATTTATTGAATTTCTATAGCTCTCTGGTAAATGCCGGGATACCGGTAATACTCTCGCCGAGAATCAGGGTATGTATATCATCGGTTCCTTCATAGGTGTATACCGACTCAATGTTAGCCATATGACGTATCGGCGGGAAATCGTATGAGATACCGTTAGCGCCCAAAATCTCGCGCGCTGTTCTGGCACACAGGCGTGCCACAGCAACGTTATTCTTTTTGGCTAAGGAAATTTGCGTATAGCTCGCCTTTTTCTCATCCATCAATCTTCCCAACCGGTACGCCAGGAGCTGCCCTTTGGTAATCTCTATTAACATGGTCACCAGCTTCTCTTGCACCAGCTGGTATGCCGCAATCGGGGCTCCAAATTGGTGTCTCTCCTTGGCATAATTCAGTGCCGTCTCATAGCAGGACATGGCAGCGCCGATAGTTCCCCAGGAGATACTATACCTGGCTTGATTAAGGCACTCCAGAGCTGATTTCAAACCGCTTGTCTTCGGCAACATATCTTCCGATTTTACCCTGCAATCGGAAAGTGCCAGTGACCCCACATCTCCTGCCCTCATTGAACCTTTCCTGTTCTGGGCAGTTTGAGTGAACCCCTCCGTGCCCCGTTCAACCAGGAACCCGCGTATCCCGTCCTCAGTTTGTGCCCAGACAAGGGCGAAATCAGCGATTGATGCTTCGGTTATCCACTGTTTTTCACCGTTTACGACCCACCTGTTGCCGTCTCTTTTCGCTTTTGTTTCTATCCGTGAAGCGTCGGAACCCACGTTTGGCTCGGTCAGTCCAAAACACCCTATCTTGTTGCCACTGGCTATCGCCGGCAGCCACTTGTGCTTTTGCTCTTCCGAACCAAACTGCCATATGGGGTACATTACTAAGCCGGATTCTACCGCTATATAGCTTCTCAAAGAACTGTCAACCCTCTCCATCTCCTGACAGATGAGCCCAAAGTCTACATAGCTTGCACCTGAACCTCCGTACTCGGGGGGAATAAAGGAGCCAATCAGACCAAGTCTGCCCAGTTTAGGCGCCAGCTCTCTCATGTCAATCGGCTCTTCCTTATCAAAAGCTTTGACAACCAGCGGTTCAACTTCTTCTTCCAGGAATTTCCTTACCGAATCGCGGAGTATCTTCTCTTCATCAGTAAGCAAATCGTCCACATTATAGTAATCCACGCCCTTAAAAAACATAAAGATACCCTCCTTCTGATAATTATGAGACAGCTCTTCAACTTTCCAGAGAGGATTATCACGAATTCTGGCTCACCCTATGAATTGTATCAGGGAATGTTGTTATTTGCTAGCCAAAAA
>CAZCEF010000002.1:17108-26288 GCA_964497695.1 uncultured Dehalococcoidaceae bacterium
TTCTGGCTCACCCTATGAATTGTATCAGGGAATGTTGTTATTTGCTAGCCAAAAAATAGGTTTTTGCTTTAGTGTCTTTACCTCACTCACTGTCTTGTCTTAAACTGACCCCTTTCCTAGGTGGGTAGTGTCTTCGCACAATCGTACTTTCGTGGGGCGTTTTCTAATGAATTAAGATAAACCGCCAAAAGGCACTCTAGTACCTTGGTACTAATTATATTGACAATCATGAACATGCGGAGTAGGCTAGTAGTGCCCGTGAAGGTTTAGATATGGAGCAGAGTCAGGGTTCACCTAAATCCGGAAGGTCCAGAGCTAAACGTGCCAAGGAAACGTCGCGTCAATCAGAAGCAAGATTAAAACTGATGCTTGAATCAGTAACTGACGGAGTCGTGGTTACTGATTTAAAAGGCGTTGTTATTGAAGCCAACGAAAAAGCAGTTGAACTAGCCGGAGTCAGTTCCAAAAATGAGCTTTTAGGTAGGAGCCCCTTTGACTTCATTACGCCATTGGAACATGAGAGGTTAATAATGAGTATGCAAGAGACTCTCGCCGGAGGCTCAACTCAGGGTTACGAATATACCATCTTGAGAGCGGACGGTAGCGAGTTTATCGGTGGAGTAAGCTCCAATTTACTAAAAGATGCCTCTGGAAAACCAATCGGCTTCATAGTCATTGCTAGAGATATTACTGAACGCAAACGTGTAGAACAAGCCTTGCGGGAATCGGAACAGAAGTACCGAAGCCTTGTCGAACATACTGACGCTGGAATTGCGAGTATTGATTTGCAGGGAAAAGTTACCTTTGTCAATAACGGTCTCTGTACAATGATTGGTTATTCGGAAAGGGAGCTACTTGGTCAGCCTTTTGCTAGTTTCCTGCACCCGGACGACAAAGAGCGCCTAAGGGAGCTATTCCAGCGAGCATTGTCGTCTCCTGCACAGGTTTACCTTGAATTTCGGGTGATTCACAAGAAGGGACATACGGTACATATGGGTGCCAGTCCCACTTCTATTGTTTACGATGACCAAATAGTTGGCTTCAACGCTATTGTCCATGATATAACCAGACTCAAGCATACGGAAGCCAAGCTTCTGGACTATCAGAAGGGGCTCCGCTCATTAGCATCACAACTCGCGCTAGCAGAGGAACGCGAGCGCCGACGCATTGCTGTTGAGGTACATGACCGCATTAGCCAGACCCTAGCTCTCTGCCGAATGAAACTGGGAGCACTAATAGATGCAGAGCCTTCTACTCAATTGACTGAGCCCTTAAGCGAAATCCAGTCCCTCCTAAAACAGCTTGTTGAGGAAACTAGGTCGCTGACCTTTGAACTGAGCTCGCCACTCCTCTATGAGTTGGGGCTTGAGGCGGCTGTTGAAAGGCTAACCGAACAAATGAAGGAGCAAAATAACGCTGTTTTCAGCTTTGAGGATGATAGACAGCCAAAGCCACTTGATGAAGATATCCGTGTCCTTCTTTTCCAGACGGTACGCGAGTTATTGATTAACATAGCTAAACACGCCCAAGCCCGCTCTGCCGGGGTAAACTTCTCACGGCAAGGTGAGCACATTAAAATTGTTGTAGAAGACGATGGAATCGGGTTTGATGCCTCCCAATTTGGCTCGGGCAGGAAGCGTACTACTGGCTTTGGGCTTTTCAGTATTCGTGAACGCCTTCATCTCATTGGTGGTCAAATGAAAATTGAGTCCCAACCCGGTCGTGGTACTAGGGTTACAATTCTAGCCCCCCTGAAACAAAACAATAAAGCGAAAGAACCGGCTTAATATGAGCATACGAGTTCTTATTGCTGACGACCATAAAATTGTGCGGGAAGGGCTGCGGAGTCTTCTTGAGAAACAGCCGGATATGGAAGTCGTTGCTGAAGCTGAAGACGGGCGAATCGCCTTAAGCCTGGTACAAGAGACTCTACCAAACGTGGTGATTATGGATGTTGCTATGTCTAATTTGAACGGCATCGAAGCAACTCGTCAAATAATGATAAAAGCCCCGGGCACAAAAGTCATCGCCTTGTCAATGTATTCTGACCGGCGTTTCATAATGGGTATGCTAAACGCTGGTGCATCGGGTTATCTGCTGAAGGACTGCGCCTTTGAAGAACTTGCTGAAGCTATTCGTACCGTGGCTACTGACCGAACTTATCTCAGCCCGGCTATTGTTGACATCGTGGTGAAAAACTATATTCGCCAACTAGAGAAAGCAAACGCCACGGCTTTTTCCTTCCTCACTCCACGTGAACGTGAAGTACTTCAGCTTCTGGCAGAAGGCAGAACAGTAAAGGAAATCGCTCGCCATTTATCCCTAAGTATTAAGACCATTGAAACATACCGCCACCAAATCATGCACAAAGTGGATATCCACAGTGTTGCCGAACTCACCAAGTACGCCATCCGCGAAGGCTTAACTTCCCTAGAAAAATAAACCCAATAAAGATGGCGAGTTTTTCCCATTTTCCCCTCCTCCCGGCAATACTTTTGCTTTCATATAGTTACCACCCTGGCACCTTTTTATTTTAGGGATGTGGAGTCATATGCTACTTCCTCCTTTCAAAAAGCCAAGATTACTTTGCCTATTGAAAAACCTACTCAATTGTGCTCAGATATATCGTAGGGCAAATATCAGAAATTGCCCGATTGTCTTTTTACCATTACTAAAGTACCATATTGGTTACCCAATAGAAGATAGTTCTATTTTGGGTACTTATTCGCCATTTGGCAGAATTATTAACGAGGGCGTGTACCTTAGTTAAATTTTAAATGACTTAGTATTCAAGCTATTTTGACATCTGCAAAAAGGTTAGCTCCGTAACCAAACGAGGCATTAGGAAGGGGGCGGAAGCGTGAAAGTCTTGGTAATTGAGGATAAGAAGCAGGTTGTCAAAGATGTTACCTTCTGTTTGGAAGTGCGCTACGCTGGAGTTGAGGTTATTTCGGTGGCGGAGGGGCACAAAGGGATGGATATGGTGGAGACGGAGTCACCTGACCTCGTCTTGGTGGATTCTTCACTCCCTGATATAGATATCCTAGACCTAGTCACTAAAATTCGTGATTTCTCCGATGTCCCCTTGATTATTTTGTGCGACAAGGAAAGTGACCTTGATCGAGCTAAGGGCTTAGAAGCCGGAGCTGATGAATATGTTAATAAACCCTTTAGTGCCATTGAGCTCCTAGCTCGAGTAAACGCCTTACTTCGTCGCACCAAAGGACTTGGTTTCAGACCGGATCGCCAGGTTTCCCTTGGCAATGCACTGATTGTCAATTTTGCCACACGTGAGGTATCCATTTCTGGAAAACCAATCAAGTTAACTCCCATTGAGTATAAACTGCTATCACTTCTGATCAGGAATGAAGGCAAAGTACTTACTAATCGTACCTTGCTGGAAAAAGTATGGGGCTCAGAATACATCAATGATATTAGCTTCGTAAAAAAGTACATCTACCGTCTCCGTGCTAAACTTGAGAAAGATGCTAGCAATCCCCAAATGCTTCTCAATGAGCGTGGCATTGGTTATAGATTTATGAGACATTCCTAAACCACTTATGCCTTACCTCCTCTTATTACACACCTCTTGACGACCTCGTCGCAGAAACGTTAAGCTCCTAATAAAACTGGGTATAATTTAATAAAATGCCAGCTAAGCAGAAAAGCCTTGCCCGCGTGGTAATAGCCATTACTTTAGTTCTGGCTATTGGTGTTTCAATGTGGTTTGCCGTGCCGACGAAAGCCCTCCAGGTTGACATTACGCCACCCCCAGCAGGCGAACTCGGTGATATCCATAACTTTACGGTAACCGTAACTATAGTAAACCCTGAGCGTCTCCCGCTCACACATGTACATATGTATATTTATAAGGCAGATAACCCCAGCTATAAAGCCACTCTCGCCAATCTACCCTTTAATACGGGCAGTAAAAGCTATAGTTCATCTGATACTGGGGACGGTGGCGCAGCGACAGTAGTGGCGACCGCTGGCTCTGGCTTAGTTTTCAACTCAGCAGGCGGTGGCTATGTCATATGGGAGGGGGCTCCTCATACCTGGCCCGGTTCAGTAAATGCTTATGCTTATGCCTTTGCTGGTTCGGTATCGGTAAATTATAACGTTAACTGGACATCGCCATCCAACTGGCCCTCAGGCAGTTACAAGATTGAAACCAAGCTCATCACAGTTGATGATACTACCTTCACCAAAACCAGCGCTTCGTTTTCGCTTACTCAAATACCAGGTGGAGGTATAGGTGGTGGCGGACCTCTACCGAAAACAGAACCAACTCTTTTGGTTAATGTCATGGGTAAGAGGTTGGCGTACCGTATTGATGATAGGGGTGTAATGCTGGAGGAGGCGCGGGTGACTACCGGTGACGGTAAGCTAACCATTATGATTCCGACCGGTACTACTGCCAAGGATGAAAAGGGCAAACCCTTGAGTAGCCTTGAGGTGATAGTTGAAAAAAGCCCCGCGTCGCCACCACGAGATGCTAATATTATAGGTCTCACCTACGACTTCAAGCCAGACGGAGCTAACTTTACCCCACCAATAACCGTCACCTTTGGCTACAACCCAGCAGACTTACCGGCGGGGCTTGATGAAGAAGACCTAGTCATCGCCTTCTGGGATATCACTATACTTGAGTGGGTCAGACTTGGAGACATTACTGTTGACCCGGTGGCTGACTCTATAAGCGCCAAAGTAAGTCACTTTACTGACTTTGCGATCATTGCTTTCGTGCGTCCGGCTACTTTCACCGCTCAAGCCATAATTATATCTCCCACCGAAGCCAATATTGGTGAACCCGTTACCATCAGCGTCATTGTCACCAACAGTGGTGACCTTGCCGGAAGTCACAAAGTTACTTTTAAACTAGATAATGAGGTTATAGCTATTAAGGAAATAACTTTAGCTGGTCAGGCAACTGGACGGGTAGCATTCACCACCGCCAGGTATACTGCTGGAAGCTATGCAATAAGTGTTGATGGTTTATCGGGTAAGTTTGTAGTTAAGCCAGTGCCGGTGCCGCCGACACCAGTAGCTCCACCGCCAGTACCGGCACCAGAACCAACACCTGCTGCGCCACTACCGGTGCCAGAGGCAATACCGGCACCAGTGATAACACCGTCTGAACCATCATTGACACCATTGGCGCCACCAATTAACTGGTGGCTAATCGGTAGCATCGCCTCAGGGTTGATAGTCATTGGCACAGTCGTCAGTGTAATAGTCATCCGACATCGCCGTAGCCGCCGGGAAAGACTAATTGAATAGCTAAAGAAGCAAATTGAGCAACCAGACAAGAAGCCAAAAGACATTAACCAAGACTAGAGCAATATAATTTTCGTCTAAATGCTCTCGGGATAGACCTTCGTTCGTTTAGAACGGAAGTTACCGGCTGCCTTTTGTAGCGAGCACATACTGGTAGCGGATTGCTCCGTCGGATATGTAATAGATGTGCCGCTCTTCAGCCGCATTGGGCGACTGGTGGATTATTGGCTTGCTAAGTTCATCAGCTACTTTGACCAGGTCTTCCAGAGAGCCAAGGGATATTATCTTCTCACCCTCCATCGGGGTTCCACCCATTGCCTCTGCCACCCTCTCACCGTATTTTTTCTTAACTTGTAGAGCTTCTTTCTCAATCCAAGAGAGTTCTACTGGCTTCAACCTAGCATATAGCACTACTGAGAATAAGAAGAAAAGGCAGACAATGCTCGCCAGCAAAATGGAGAAATTTCTTGCTTGAGCGATTGACAGTCCCATATACTTCTTGGAATTGGGTATTACCGTGTCTTTTTCAAGTGCGCTAGCTTTAGACTGCGCCAGTTTCTCTTCCCATTCTACAGTTCCTTTGCCTAGCGGGCTGCTCAAAGTCTGGCTGAAGACTTCATCTATTGGTCCAAAATCTGTCTGACAAACAACGTGGACATCAGCTTGGATAGTAAACTTATATGATTCAGCAGAAACTCCTGTTTCACTGCGGATAGTCTCAAGCGTCTTGCTGAGCTCGTTTATATCTATGGGAAAACTAACGCTGAAATTACCCTTTTTCTTAGTCGGTGGAACAAGAACGATGGATTTGCTCCAAACCTTGGGATTCTCAATGACAGCAGTTATTGTTATCTCTTCATTTAATTCCTTAACCGGCTTGCTTGATTTGAATTTGTATTCAAATGTGGCATCTATCCTGTCCACAAGCTTGGCGAAAATTACCTCTCCCGGTCCTATTGTCTTTGGTGGCGGTGGAGGAGGCGGTGATGGCAACGGCGGAGGTGGTGGTGGTGTAGGCGAAGGAGGTCTCAAAGCTACTTCACCAAAAGGAGAATTGGACTTTAAGAGTACCGAACAATCAAGTTTACCCTCTTGCCTGTAAGCTATCTCTCCAAGGTAACCCGGCTCCGAATGACCCAGCGAAGCCCGGTCCACCTCAAAAATTGGCCCCTGCCTTCGTATCGGCAACTTTTGGGTAAAGGACTCAAATATGACTGTCTTTTCTATTTCTATGGTGGGGTAGACGTAAACGTTGACAGCTATGTCAGTCAGTTTACCGTCTAGAATGTCCTTGGTTATGGGTAGACCGAACTCAATGGTGAATTCACCCCCTGCAGAGCTTTCTGGCACTAGGATAGTTTCTACTGGCTTTCCCTCAGCATCTTTCATCGTTGCAGTAACCACTACCTTGCTGGTTACTTTCTTTACCGGCTGCTCTGGCGTAAAGTGATAGGCAAAGGTAAAGTTAAAGCGGTCAATAATCTCACTAGGGTATTTCAGATTTGATAACGGTGGTGGCGGTGGCGGAGGTAGCGGAGGTGGTGGCGGCTCTTGAGGCTCGGGACCAAATAGATAGGAAGGCTTGAGGTAGACAAGGTAATCAAATTTTCCACTGTGTTCGTAATTAACGAGCGGAGTTCGCACCTTCAGCTCGGTCGGTAGCCGAAAGACGGTGTAAGCACCTAATGCCGAGACCAGAAGCAGAATTGAACTAGCAATAAGAAGATATCTTTTCATGCCTTTCGCATTATACTCCATCATTACTAATGGCTAAAGAATCCCTTAAGCACTACTGCCAGCCAGCCAACCTTGGGGATAGTAAAGATAACCCTACCTCTCACGTCATTAGGATTTACCGGCTCAGTATCTGGCTCCCTATTGGCATCGCCCTTGGTGATGAAGACTTTTGCCCCTTGTTCAGTTTCCTCGGTCCTGATGACCCGGTGCATCACGTTAATCTTTTCTTTGGTTCGGAACTCTATAACATCGCCGAGTTTGATAGTCTCAGCCTTTACCTTGGCGACGATGACAGTATCGCCAACGTCCATCTCTGGACGCATACTTCCGCTAGCCACGAGTGCTGGATGAACGGGAAATAACCCTACCGAGAACCAGATTATCGCCACGGAAAAGACACTGGTAACAACCCAGCCGCCCAACGAGCCTTGTTTCTCTAGCTTGACTTTACTGCCCCGAACCCGAAATGAACTGGAGGTATTCACTACCGCTAGACCCAGCATTGGCACGGCTGTCCCGATAAGCCCTTTAAATACCCAGGTTAGGTCGGGGAGGATGGGACAGAACCACCAGAAGGCTTCAAGTGTACCACGGTAGGCGAGAGCCGCCAGAGGTCCAGCCAGTAGCGCCAGCAGTGTTGCCAGCAAGCTCTCCGTCAGCCCTGGCAGTAGGGTGGAGTTCAAGAGGCTAATTGATTGCAGGGTTGGTCTGAGGCCGCTGATTTGCGCTAAAGGGATAGCAGTCAGTGCGTAGATAAAACCGACGAAGGCTACGGCAAGGACGGTATGCTTTCTGCCCAGCCGGTTCACAAGCCACGCTCGGCTCATCTCCATACCAACCAGCCTTGAGCCAGCGTAAACCACATTGATCAAAATGCCCAGCGGGGTGAACACATAGGGACTTTTGCCGAAGCCCGAGAAAAGTCCACCAATGACATAAAGCACCACCTGGAAGAAGCCAATTACAAGCGCTAACTGGATAAGGGCGCTTTTTGCCCCGAGTTTGCCGGCTACTTGATATTTGGGTAACCTCACGAGTATCCAGATAAGTAGCCCCCACAGTACCGGCTGAATCAAATAGCTCTTAATAGTGCCACTAATGGGAAGGGGAGGCAGTGCCAAGTTTATTAGGCAATAGATACCAATAATGAGGATGAAAACGTGCCACCACTTGCCGTAGCCACCGCTGACCCGGATACCTATGTCCATAGCAAGACCACTTTAGAGGAAAAACCTGAATGTGTCAAGTGAGGACTATAGCGTAAAGCAAATCGTAGAACTCAGTTTCAGGCGTACCGTCTATTACTATGCCAAACAGAGAATGAAACCCGAAAACGCCTCGGCATCAGGGAGTGGGCAAGCGAATAGGACATAGTAGAAAGGCAGGCGTAAACGCTCAGCTGGAAGTAAACATTGTGATTTTGGTAAAGAACATACCCATGAAGATGAAAAAGAGTATCCAGGTCACGATTGAGAGCCTTATCCTTAGCCTGCCTGGAACGGCAACTGTTTTGCCTTGGATTTGTGTCAGTTGTAACTCTAGAAAGATAAGCAGAGCAGTAAGGACTATGCTGACAATGAAGCCAATATTAAGTCCCATGTCAGTATCAAAATTTGTCTGGTAGTAGACCATGGTGCTCATTGAGCTCATCAGTGAGGTGGAAAAGGAGGCGAAGCTGACGAAGCTCGTCCATATCTGGGGCGAATAAGAGGGCAAGGAGACAACCTTCTCATAATTCCCCTGCTCCGACCGGCTCTTGATTACGAAGTTAAGTTGTTTCCCTATCTGGAGACGGTTCTCATAGGCATACTGATGGGTCTCACACGAGGCAGGCGGGATAGTCGTGTCTCCCTCTGTGAGAAGCTCACCATTGGCATAGAACTGATAGCTGGTAAGGACTGCTCGCGGCGAGGAATTGTTTAACTTGAACGTAACCAATATCGGTTCACCCTCTCTGGGCACTGTGGGCATAGTTACGATACTCAGCGGGTTCACATTTTCTCTGACCGAGAGCCAAAAGCTGCCCATGAGAAGTATCATCAGAAAAACGATAGTCAGCCTAAAATAGGCGCTTTTGCTATTTTCTTGCATATTACTTGCCACTTTTTCAATGCAAATAGTAGGTCGCCTTCTTAACGTAGGGAGCTTCGCCTCCCTTATAGATAG
>CAZCEF010000003.1:0-12012 GCA_964497695.1 uncultured Dehalococcoidaceae bacterium
GCTCAAGGTTATCGCCGATATTGCTGTCGGCTACAACAATATTGATATTGAAGCGGCGGCAAAGAGAGGCATCCGGGTGAGCAATACGCCCGGCGTGGTGACTGATGCCACGGCTGACCTTACCATTGGTCTGATGATTGCCATTGCCCGGCGGGTGGTGGAAATGGCGAACCTGATTCCCAAAGGGGAATGGAAGATGTGGGGTCCGATGGAGATGCTCGGCTGGGAGGTCAGCGGCAAGACCCTGGGCATTATCGGGATGGGGCGGATTGGCACCGCTGTCGCCCGCAGAGCCAAAGGCTTCAATATGAGAGTGCTCTATTACAGTCGCCGGCGCTGCCCGATTGAAGACGTCCTTGGCGTAGAATACGTCCCCGACCTCCCTACCCTCCTCAGTAACTCTGATTTTGTCACCATACACGTGCCTCTTACCAGGGAGACCAGACACCTCATTGGGGCGAAGGAACTCGCCAGCATGAAGCCAACAGGCATCCTGATTAATACTGCCCGCGGCGCCGTGGTTGACCAGAAGGCTCTCTATCAGGCGCTGAAGAACAAACGGATATGGGGCGCTGCCCTTGACGTGACTGAAGAAGAACCAATCCCGCTAGACGACCCCATCCTGAAACTGGACAATGTTGTCATCACACCCCACATTGGCACCCAGACCCTGGAGACCGGGATAAAGATGAGCCTGCTGGCGGTCCAGAACGTTATTGCCGCTTTGAAAGGCGAGCCGATGCCCAGTTGTGTCAACTGCCACCTGATTGGCAAAGGTTAAATTCAGTGACTAAAGTGGGAATTATCGCCAACCCCGCCGCGGGGAAGGACGTGCGGCGGGTGGTTGCTTACACCACCTTTACCAGCAACATTGAAAAGACAAACCAGCTAAAAGGAATTATCCTGGGTATTGATTCCACCGGCGTCACAGAAATTCTAATTATGCCGGACTATGATGAACTCGGTCGGCGCGCTCTATCGGCAATAGGTGCTCACATTAAAGCCAAAGTATCAATATCAGATATGCCAACGACCTATTCGGGGGAGGACTCAACCCTGGCGGCAGAGCTAATGGGGAAAACAGGAGTCGCCTGCCTTGTTACCTTAGGCGGGGATGGGACCAACCGCGATGTCGCCAAGGGGAGGCGGGATATACCGATTGTGCCCGTGTCTTCGGGCACCAATAACGTCTTTCCCGCGATGGTTGAGCCAGCTTCAGCCGGTATTGCTGCCGGACTCATCGCCCGGAAGCTGGTGGACAGCAAAGATGTCATCAAAATTCACAAAAGGCTGGTCATCATCAAGAACGATGTTGCCGTTGACATGGCTTTGATTGATGCCGTAGTCTTAGACCGGCGCTTCATTGGGTCAAAGGCGATATGGAACTTAGCCGAGGTCAAGCAGGTGGTCGGCACCCGGGCTGAGCCACACTATCTCGGGATGACCCGCATCGGGGCAAATTTGCACCCCATCGGACCTGATGACGACCACGGGATTTATGTTAAACTGGGGAGAGGGAAATTAAGGGTAAGAGCCTCAGTCCTTCCCGGCTTGTTCAGCGATGTCCGGGTTGAGGAATGGAAAGTGCTGGAGCTCAGTGAAGAAATTGAGGTAACTCATAAGCCATCGGTAATCGCGCTGGATGGGGAAAGGGGAGTTATCGTCCAGACCACTGACCGGGTAAAAATCAGACTACAAAGAGACGGACCACCCGTTGTTGATATTGAAAAGACGCTGAAAGAAGCGGTGAAAAAAGGCTATTTCACAAACTAGGAGGCAAAGATGATAACTAATATCACTGTACCAAGATTGGGGATGGCGGTGGCGGATGCCACCATAATTGAGTGGAAAGTCAAGGAGGGCGACAGAGTAGAGAAAGGACAAATCATCGTCGTTGTTGAGACCGAGAAAATCCGGTCGGACGTTGAGTCGCCAGATTCAGGATTCATCCACATTCTGGTACCGGAAGGTGCCACAGCCGCAGTGGGCGCGCTGTTTGCCCAGCTTGCCACCACTAAAGAAGAACTAGCCACCCTGCCGAAGCCGCCAGTTGCCGCTGGAGTGGGCACCCAGCCCGTTGAGATAAAAGAAGCACCCAAAGCGGAAGTTGCACCGGCTCCTGAGGCAGTTGCCGCACGGGGCGGCGAGGAGAGAATTAAAATCACTCCGGTTGCCCGCAAGATGGCTGAAGAACATGCCATTGACGTCACCAGAGTAGTTGCTACCGGTCCGGGCGGTAGGATAACCCGTGAGGACATTGAGAAGGCGATTGCAGAGAAAGCCGCCGCTCCCAAGGTCGCCGTGCCAGCACCAACTCCAGCCCCCACCCTAGCTGCCCCGGGTCTGGGAGGCAGGCGAGTTAAGGCGACTGCACCACTCAGGGGGATGAGAAAAGCCATCGCCGACCGCATGATGCGCAGCCTATCTGTCTCGGCTCAGCTCACCACCATGGGCGAGATAGATATGACCGAGGTGGTGAAATTACGCCAGAGCCTCGTTGACCAGGAGAGCGTTCTCGGCGTCAGAATTACCTTCACCGATATCTTTGTGAGGGCGGTTGCCAAAGTACTCAAAAGCCATCCCCAAATCAATTCCAGCCTGATGGAAAATGAGATTAAGGTCTGGGAAGACATTAATGTTGGTGTTGCCGTCGCCCTGGATGACGGACTTATCGTCCCGGTGGTCAAGAATGCCGATAAGAAGACCCTCGCTGAAATCAGCAAGGAAGTCAAAGTTCTCGTGGAAAAAGCCCGAGCCGGAAAGTTGGTGGCAGATGAGATTACCGGCGGCACCTTTACCGTGACCAATGTCGGGGCGGTGGCTGGTGGCTATACCTTTGAGACCCCCATCATTAACCCGCCCGAATCAGCCATACTCAGGACCGGTGCCATCAGCGATAGGGTCGTCGTCAGGGACGGGCAGGTCTGCGTCCGACCCATCCTGACCTACAGCCTGACCTATGACCACCGCGTCATTGATGGCGCCGTTGCTGCCCGGTTTATGATGGACCTCATCCGACTGCTGGAAAACCCGAGCCTGCTCTTAGCCTGAGGGAAGGAATAAGTGGAAGAACGCGACATAGTTATTATTGGCGGTGGACCAGCGGGCTACGTCGCCGCAATCAGGGCAGCACAGCTCGGCGGTAAGGTTACCTTAATTGAGAAGGACACCCTTGGTGGCACCTGCCTCAACCGCGGTTGTATTCCCTCCAAAGCCCTGCTCCACAGTGTTGGCATTTACCAGTCAATTCAAGAAGCGGGACACCATGGCATCAACGTCTCAGAAGTGAGCATAGACCTGGCGAAAATGATGGCGCACAAGAACCGCATCGTGGCACAACTGGTGGGCGGTGTCCAGAGTCTGCTCACCGGGAACCGGGTTGAAGTTATCAAAGGGACAGCCAGACTGAACGCCTCCCGTCAGATAGAGGTCGTTGACGCCCAGGGGCAAAAGCGCACTTTTCAGGCGAAAAAAACAATCATCGCTACTGGCGCCAAGCCAATAAAGCTCCCCATCCCCGGCGCCGATAGCCCCACCGGTATCATTCCCGCCGAGGATATCCTGAACATGACCGCCATCCCCAAAAGTCTGTTGATGATTGGGGGTGGCGTGGTGGGTCTGGAGATGACCACCATTTTAGCCAGACTCGGTTGCAAAGTAACCGTGGTGGAAATGCTGCCCCACATCCTCCCCGCCGAAGATGAGGAGCTAACCAATATCATCACCAAAGCCCTGCAGGACGATGGCGTGACCGTCTACGCCGGAGCCAAAGTGACCAAAATTGAGGATACCCCCGGCGGTAAACTGAGCACCGTCGCCACTAAGGACGGCGAGAAGAAAATTGAAGCGGAAACGGTCGCCATTGCCGTGGGCTACCGACCCCATACCACTGAACTCGGCCTGGAGGAGGCCGGCATCGCGACGATGAAGAGCGCCATTCAGGTCAACGAGCGTATGGAGACCAATATCCCCGGCATTTACGCCGCCGGCGACTGCATCGGGAAGATTATGCTTGCCTACGTGGCAATGGTAGAGGGAGAGGTCGCTGCCGAGAATGTCATTGGTAAGGAATCGTGCATGAACTATCAAGTCGTCCCGCGCTGCGTCTATATTATGCCCGAGTTTGCCAGCGTTGGGCTGACTGAGGCGGACGCCATTGCCAATGGCTACCAGATAAAAATCGGCAGGTTCCCATTCACCGCTAACGGCATGGCAACCATTCTCGACGAGCGCCGTGGCTTGGTCAAAATCGTTACTGATGCAAAAACCGACCAGATTCTGGGTGTCCACATCGTGGGTCCGCGGGCGACCGACCTGATTGCCGAAGCCACACTGGCAATGAAGCTGGAGCTTACCCCTCAAGAGATTATCGCCACCATCCACTCTCACCCCAGCCTCTCCGAGGCAGTCCGTGAAGCCGCTCTAGACATCAGCGGTGAGATGATACATTACATTTCCAAGAAGAAGTAAAGAATACAGAATGTCATTGCGAGGCGCGGCGTCTAAGAGGGGCGCCAGCCCCTCTTCTAAATACGGTCCCCTTCCCCACATAAATCCCTTGGGGAAGGGGATTAAGGGGATAGGGCACCTTAAGTAGCCACCAGCACCTCTCTGGAACGACGCGCCGGACATAATCCTTCTTCAAACATCAAAACATCAACTATACATAAGGTTGGAAACAATTCAAAGCTACCCACACTCGAATCGTTTCCCTGAAAAAATTGCCCAGGCTCAAAACTACCCAAATCAATTGACATGTTAGTGCGCCCCACCTTGGTTGCCAACTCTCCTTGCCATCCTTGGATTTCCCCTTACCACCCAACTTTTGCTATGATTAAAGTGTCTATGAAATGCGCCGTCTACTGGCTCGGCTTAATTGAATACGCCAAAGCCTACGACCTTCAGAAAAAGCTCGCGGTGGAGCGGCTGGCGGGCAAAATTCCAGACACCCTGCTCCTCCTAGAGCACAAGCCTGTCATTACTCTGGGCAAATCGGGCAAGCTGGAAAATATCCTCGCTTCGCCGGAAGAGCTTGCCCGACAGGGGGTTTCCCTCGTTTTCATTGACCGGGGCGGGGATGCCACCTACCACGGTCCAGGTCAACTCGTTGGCTATCCCGTTATGGATTTGAGGGCCAGGGGGCGGGATGCCCACCAGTACCTTCACAATCTGGAGGAAGTCATCATTCGCACAATGAGCGACTTTGGCATAAAAGCGGGGCGGGACTCCAGCCACGCTGGGGTTTGGGTGGACAATCAGGAAATTGCCGCTATCGGTCTCAGCCTGAGAAAGTGGATAACGATGCATGGTTTTGCTCTTAATGTGAATACTGACCTAGCTCAATTCTCTCTCATCAACCCCTGCGGCTTTAATAATAGACAAGCCACCTCCATCGCCCAGGTCCTGGGCCGCGAGGTACCGATGGCGCAGGTTAAAGAAGAATTAATTGCCCATTTCGCCCAGGTTTTCCATGTTGAGCTGGAAATGAGCCACATTTTGGTCAGGAGCGACTATGAAGGGAAGACTGCCACCCTGGTTTAACCAGAAGATAGCCGACCCCAACATCATGTTACCCATGAAGGGGCTTCTGGATGGGCTTTCTCTGCACACCGTCTGCGAAAGTGCCCTCTGCCCCAATATCGGGGGTTGCTTCTCCCGGGGCACGGCTACCTTCCTAATTCTGGGTAATGTCTGCACCCGGCGCTGCACCTTCTGTGCGGTAAAGAAGGGCTCCCCTCCCCCACTGGACGAAGATGAACCCCAGCACCTCCTAGAAGCCGTGGCAAAATTGAATCTGAAATATGTGGTCATTACGTCGGTGACCAGAGACGACCTCCCTGACGGCGGTGCAGCCCACTTCGCCAGAACAATTCAACTCATCCACGAAAAGAAGAAAGATACCATCGTTGAAGTCCTGATTCCCGATTTTCACGGTTCGCCGGAGGCAATCAAAGCAGTCGTTGTTGCCCGACCCGAAGTCATCAACCATAACGTTGAGACTGTCCCCCACCTCTACCCCGAAGTCCGCCCGGAGGCAGACTACAAGCGCTCCATCGGGCTTCTGGCAATGGTCAGAACACTAGCTCCCGAAATAATTACCAAGTCGGGCTTAATGCTGGGACTGGGAGAGACAAGGGAAGAAGTCCTTGCCGTGATGCGCGACCTGCAGAAAGCCAGATGCGACCTCCTCACTATCGGACAGTATTTACCACCCTCCCCCCACCACCACCCCATCGTCAGATTTACTCCCCCAGAAGAGTTTGCCGAATACGAAGCTATCGGCAAGGAAATTGGATTTGCTGAGGTCGCCTCAGCACCTTTGGTTAGAAGCTCCTTTCGGGCGGCGGAGCTCTACGCTAAAGTCAAAGGGCTGGCTCCTCAGACCGTTTAAAAATTCCCCCGCTTAGTTGTTGACAATAATATTCTATTGTGATACACTTTACATTTGGTTTTCAGCCCTATGTGGAGGGTTGAGTTCCAATCAGCCCTTTACATGGCTTTTGGATGAGCGTGGCTCATCCATTTAAAATTGTTGGGGTAGGGAAATTGAGTGCCGACAATTAATCAATTAATACGAAAAGGTCGCAAGAAGATTATCAAGCGCACCAAGGCGCCGGCATTGCGCTTTACCTTTAATGCCTTGAAGAACAGGCTGGTGGAAGGCAAGGGTTCACCACAGAAGCGAGGTGTCTGCACCCAGGTCAGAACCATGACGCCCAAGAAGCCGAACTCAGGACTGCGCAAGATTGCTAGAGTACGCCTGACCAACGGGATGGAGGTCACCGCCTATATTCCGGGGGAAGGGCACGAGTTGCAGGAACACTCCGTAGTCCTGATTCGCGGCGGTAGAGTGAAAGACCTGCCGGGTGTCCGCTATCACATCATTCGTGGCGCGCTGGACACCACCGGTGTTGCCAACCGCAAGCAGGGTCGCAGCAAATACGGCGCCAAAACAGGTAAAGGTGCCAAAGCTGAAGAGGCAGCCCCACCCACTACTCCCACCGCCTAACGTAACAGGAGCAAACCATGGCAAGAAGAGCCCGAGCGGAAACAAGAGAAACTACGCCTGACGCTAAGTACAACAGTACTGTTGTGGCGAAGCTAATTAACAAAGTAATGAAGTGCGGCAAGAAGCGTGCCGCCGAAAGAATTACCTACGGTGCCCTGGAACTACTGCAAAAACAGGTATCGCAGGAGGCTGTTACCGCCCTGGAACAGGTGATAAAGAATGTTACCCCTCTGCTTGAGGTTAAACCCCGTCGGGTGGGTGGTGCTACCTACCAGGTACCGGTGGAAGTGCCACAGGAGCGCGGTCTCTTTCTGGCGATGCAGTGGCTACTGGAATCCGCCCGAGTCAGAAAGGGCAAATCGATGAGCCAGAGACTGGCGGCGGAACTGGCAGATGCCTGGCAGGGTCAGGGTACCACGATTAAGAAGCGTGAAGATACGCATAAGATGGCTGAGGCTAACCGAGCCTTTGCCCATTATAGATGGTAAGGAAATTTACTGACTTGGACCTACAGGCTAAAAACCGAATATTGGTAAAGGATAGAGGAGCTGTGCCCAGAAGTTACCCATTGGAGCGAGTCCGTAATATTGGTATCATCGCTCATATTGACGCCGGTAAGACCACTACCACCGAGCGAATACTCTACTATACCGGACGCACCTATAAGATTGGCGAGGTGGATGAGGGGACTACCGTTATGGACTTTATGGAACTGGAAAGGGAACGCGGTATTACCATTAAGGCCGCCGCCACTACCTGTTACTGGAAGGACCACCGCGTTAACATCATTGACACTCCAGGACACGTGGACTTCACTGCGGAAGTAGAACGCAGTCTGCGGGTGCTGGATGGTGGCGTGGTGGTCTTTGATGGTGTGGCTGGTGTGGAAGCACAATCGGAGACTGTCTGGCGGCAGGCTAACCGCTATTGCGTGCCTAGAATCTGCTTTATCAACAAAATGGACCGCGTCGGTGCCAGCTTTACCCGGACGGTAGCGATGATTGAGAAAAGGCTCAAAGCCAGAACACTGCCAATATATCTCCCCCTAGGCGCTGAGGAAACCTTTGAGGGTGTCATTGACCTCGTTGAAAAGAAAGCCTGGTATTTTGACGGTAGTCCAGACTCTGACCCGAAGGAAGTTCCCATTCCCGCCTCGGAACAGGCAACGGTTGATGAATTCCGCCACAAGCTAATTGAGAAGCTAGCTGAAGCTGATGATGCCACCATGGAAGCCTTCGTTGAAGGTAAGACCCTCACTCCAGACCAGATAAGACAGTCTATCCGACGAGTAACCTTAGCCAATAAAGGGGTACCGATTCTGTGCGGCAGTTCTTTGCGGAACAGGGGTATCCAGCCACTCCTTGATGCTGTGGTCAGCTACCTCCCCTCCCCACTGGATATGCCGCCGATAAGGACAATTAACCCCAAGACTGGTGCTGGAGTTAGCCGCCCCGCCTCGGATGACGCTCCCTTTGCGGCTCTTGCCTTCAAAGTGGTCACTGACCCGTTTGTGGGTAGACTGGTCTATTTTAGGGTCTATTCTGGCAAACTAGAAGCGGGCGCTCAGGTATATAACGCCACCCGAGACAGGAAAGAGCGAATTGGGCGACTACTCCTGATGCACGCCAACCACCGTGAGGAAATCAATGCCGTTGACACCGGAACAATTGCCGCTACTCTTGGTCTCAAGAACACCTTTACCGGCGACACTCTGTGCGACCCCAGTGAGCTGGTTCTCCTTGAATCAATCCGCTTCCCCGAGCCAGTCGTCTCAATCGCTATTGAGCCTAAGACCCGAGCCGACCAGGATAGAATGGGTGAAGCTCTCCAGAAGCTAACGGAAGAAGATCCCACCTTCAAGGTAGTCTACAACCAGGAAACCGGACAAACGATTATTTCGGGAATGGGTGAACTTCACCTGGAAGTTATCGTCAGCCGATTGACCAGAGAATTTGGCGTGCAGGCTAAGGTGGGTAAACCCCAGGTTGCTTACAAAGAGACAATTAGCGTTCCCGTACGCGCTGAAGGTAGATTTGTCCGCCAGAGCGGCGGTCGCGGTCAGTATGGGCATGTCCTGATTGGACTTGAACCTCTGGAGCGGGGCGGTGGCTTCCAGTTTGTGGACAATATCAGAGGTGCCGCCATACCCAGGCAATTCATCCCCGCTGTTGAGGGAGGCATCCGGGAATCTATGGAAACCGGCATTCTCGCCGGCTATCCCGTGGTTGACATCAGGGCGACTCTTTACGACGGTAGCTACCATGAGGTTGACTCATCCGAGCTCGCCTTCAAGATGGCTGGTTCTATGGCACTCCGGCAGGGTATGGAAAAAGCCAAGCCCATCCTCTTAGAACCGATTATGAAGCTGGAAGTGGTTACCCCGGAGCAGTTCCTCGGCGACGTCATCGGCGACCTGAATGCCCGGCGCGGGCATATTACCTTGATTGATACCCAGGGTGAGATGTACGTCATTCATTGTCTCGTACCTTTAGCCGAGACGTTTGGTTATGCCACCAGCCTCAGGTCACTGACGGAAGGTAGAGCGACACATACTATGGAGTTTTCTCGCTATCGCGAGGTACCCGCCGAATTGACCGAACAGATTATTGAGAAGACGGCAGGAAAGAGACGTGGCTAAACAAAAGATTCGCATCAAGTTAAAGGGCTTTGACCATAGACTGGTTGACCAGTCGGCGGCTCAGATTGTTGATGCTGTGGAGCGGACTGGGGCGGTGGTGGCGGGACCAATCCCCCTCCCCACTCGTGTCCAGAGGTTCAGTGTCATCCGCTCCCCCTTTATTGATAAAGACTCTCAAGAACAATTTGAAATAAGAACTCATAAGCGGATAATTGATATTATTGAAACGACTTCCAAGACGATTGAAGCTCTGACCAAGCTGAATTTGCCCGCCGGGGTAGAAATAGATATTAAACTGTAAAAGTGTGACGGGATGATACAGCAGATACTGGGCAAAAAACTGGGTATGACCCAGGTATATGGAAATGATGGTAAAGTGGCAGGAGTAACCGCTATTGAGACTGGTCCGTGCACCATAACACAAGTGAAGACCGCCGACAAGGACGGTTACAACGCTGTTCAGCTCGGCTTTGGCACGGCGAAGCAGCTTAACTCGCCCCAGCGTGGGCATCTCAAGGGGCTGGGGCAGTTCAAATACCTGCGCGAAGCCAGAGTCGCTGAGGGCGAGAAAGTGGAAGTCGGCCAGAAGATTGACGTCAGCATTTTCAAGGCAGGCGACCTTGTTGACATTACCGGCACATCCATCGGCAAAGGCTTTGCCGGTGTGGTCAAGCGCCATCATTTCAAAGGTGGACCAAAGACCCATGGTCAGTCTGACCGCCATCGCGCTCCCGGTTCTCTCGGTCCCGATATTCCTGACCGGGTTATTAAAGGAATGAAGATGGCAGGGCATATGGGGATGAGAACAGTTACCGTACGCAACCTTGAAGTTGTCCAGGCTGACCCGGCGCGCAACCTGCTTCTGGTCAAAGGCGCCGCACCGGGTGCCGATAACGGACTTTTAATTATCAAGAAATCGCGCAAGAGGAAGTAACAGGTGCAAATTCCAGTTTATGATATTACCGGGCAGGAAGTTGAGAAGATTGAAGTCAGCGACCAGGTCTTTGGTGTGCCCTTCAACGAGGCTGTGGTGCACCAGGTAATGGTGGCTCAGCGGGCTAATGCGCGCCAGGGCACGGCTGACACAAAAACCAGAGGCGAGGTCTCGGGTAGTACTCGCAAGCTGTATGCCCAAAAACACACTGGTCTCTCCCGGGCGGGGAGCCGGCGTTCGCCAATAAGAAGACACGGGGGCATCATCTTTGGTCCCCACCCCAGAGACTACCGCCAGGCAACGCCAAAGAAAATGCGCCAGCAGGCAATCAGGTGCCTGCTTTCTGCCAAGGCGGGCGAGGGTGAACTCAAGGTATTGAAGGAGCTCAAACTTAGCGAGCCCAAGACCAAGCAGATGGTGGAGATTTTAACCGCTCTCGGGGTAGACGGCTCAGCTTTGATTGTTACTTCTGAGCCTGACGCGAATGTGATTAAATCGGCGCGTAATCTGGGAGGCATTAAGACCATGCTGGCGAATCTCCTCAGTGTGGTTGACCTCCTTTCTTACAAGATGTTGCTCATGACGGTGAGCGCAGTGCGCAAAGTAGAAGAGCTCTGGGGAGGAAAGGCGGCTTAAGGAGAAGCGATGCTTCCACATGAAGTTTTACACCGACCATTAATAACGGAGAAAAATACCAACCTGCAATCTCAAAATAAGTATGCTTTTGAGGTTGCCAGGGATGCCAATAAACCTCGGATTAAAGAGGCAATTGAGAAGACCTTCAAAGTAACGGTTACTGATGTCAATGTGGTCAATGTCCCCGGCAGGACACGAAGGGTAGGTAGAAGACAGGTAATCACCCCACCCCACAAAAAGGCTATCGTTACACTGAAGCCGGGAGACAAAATTCAAATCTTTGAAGGTGTCTAGCGTTTAATTAAGGGAGACTTGAGTGGGACTGAAGACTTATAAGCCAACCTCACCCGGCAGACGGGGGATGAGCGGCTCTAGTTTTGAAGAAATTACCAAGGTAGAGCCGGAGAAAGCGCTTATCCTGCCCCGCAAGAGGAAGTCGGGACGCAGTCACGGCAAGATAGCCGTTCGTCATCGTGGCGGCGGGGCAAAGCGGATGTTGCGCATTATTGACTTCAAGCGGGATAAGATAGGTATCGTGGGCCGGGTGGCAGCAATTGAGTATGACCCCAACCGCACCGCCCGTATCGCGCTGGTCTATTACGCTGACGGCGAGAAGCGCTACATCCTCTCACCCCTGGGACTCAATGTTGGCGATATGGTTAAGTCGGGTGAGGATGCCGAAATCAAACCGGGTAACTCCTTACCGATGAAGCTCATCCCCGGCGGCACTCAGATTCATAATATTGAGTTAATTAGAGGCAGGGGGGGTCAGCTGGTGCGGGGTGCTGGTACCGC
>CAZCEF010000003.1:12112-18639 GCA_964497695.1 uncultured Dehalococcoidaceae bacterium
TCTACCATCCTGCCTCAGATGGTCGGGCTGACCATCGGTGTGCACGATGGGCGGCGCCACGTCCCTATCTTCATCACTGAAAACATGGTCGGGCACCGGCTGGGCGAGTTTGCCCTGACGAGGGTTTTCCGTGGGCACTCTTCCAGGGCGGAGAAGGCACCTCAGCCAGCACCACCAGCTTAGTTCAGGCAGGATAGAAAATGGATGTCAGAGCAATAGCCAAAGACACCGGGCTACCAGCAAGAAAGGTGCGCCTGATTGCCGATTTGGTAGAGGGCAAGAGAATTGATGAAGCCCTAGCCATACTCCAGTTCATCCCCTCCCCCAAGGCAAAGGCCATCGCTAAAACAATCAAATCGGCAGTGGCTAGTGCCGAGAATAATTACCAGCTGGTACCTGCTGATTTGAAAGTTAAGAAAATATTTGTTGATAAAGCGCGGCATTTAAAGAGATTCCGGGCTCAGGCGAGGGGGCGAGCCGCGCCAATATTGAAGCGTTCCAGCCATATTACGGTAATTGTCGGCGAGCAGGAGGGATAATTGGGTCGCAAGGTTCATCCGATAGGCTTTAGACTTGGTTTTATCCAAGACTGGCAGGCAAAGTGGTACGCCGCTGACCCTCATTATGCTGAGGCGGTCCAAGAAGATATGAAGCTGAGGCAGGCTATCCAGTCCAAATATGTTGATGCCGCCGTCTCCCGCGTGGACATTGAGCGGCAGGTGAAAGAAGTGGCTGTTACCATCTACACTGCCCGACCCGGCATAGTCATCGGGCGGGGTGGACAGAGGGTGGAGGAGCTCAGGCAATACTTGGAACAGCTCACCGGCAAGAAAATACGACTCAACATCAGAGAAATTCGCCAGCCAGAACTGGACGCTTACCTGGTCGCTAGAACTATTGGTGATCAGATTGAGCGGCGTATTGCCTACCGGAGAGCGATGAAACAGGCGCTTTTCCGCACCATGCAGGCGGGAGCCGGGGGAATCAGAGTCACCTGCTCTGGCAGGCTGGGTGATGCCGAAATCGCTCGTAGGCAGGTTATGCACCAGGGGCAAGTCCCCTTGCAGACGATCAGAGCTGATATTGACTATGGCTTTGCTGAAGCCCACACCACTCTGGGTCGGACAGGAATAAAGGTCTGGATATACAAAGGGGAGGTCTTGCCTGAAGCTAAGGCTCCCGAAGCAGAAGCCGCACCCGCGGAAGCAGTTGCCGTTAAACCAGAGGTAAAAGCCCCGGCGGCAGTTGCTGTTGCACCGGTGGAGAAACCGGCTGAGCCAGTGGCGGTTGAGGCGCCTGCTCCCGCTCCCGCAGTAGCTGAGGTAAAAGCGGAAGAAGTAGCCAGACCACCCACTGCTAGGAAAGCGAGAAAAGCCGCCGCCGAAGCTGAAGCGAAACCTGTCGCCAAAGAGAAACCAGCTAAACCGACAAGAAGGAGAGTCAGAGAACTCGCCGTTAAGACAGCAGAAGAACCAGCGGAGGCGGAAGTAAAGCCCGCCGTCGAAGAGAAGCCAGCCAAGCCAGCGCCAAAAAGGAAAGCGAAAGAAGCGGTAGCAGCTAAACTGGAAGAAAAACCGGCTGAGCCAGTGGCAAAGAAGAAGGCGAAAGCCGCTGCTGCCAAAGCAGCAGAGAAACCAGCAAAAGCGAAAGCTAAGCCCGCCAAGCCGGCAAAAAGAACCAGGAAAGCCACGGCAGAACCAACCCTGAAGAAAAAAGAGGCAAAGGATGTTACAACCTAAACGAGTCAAATACCGCAAGATGCAAAAAGGGCGAATTCACGGTCAAGCCAATGATGGCAATACCCTTGTCTTTGGCGATTATGGCTTGCAAACACTGGAACCCGCCTGGATTACTGCGGCACAGCTAGAGGCGGCACGTCGTGCCATTACGCGCCACATTCGCCGCGGCGGCAAGGTCTGGATTCGTGTTTTCCCCGATAAACCGATGACGAAGAAGCCCGCCGAGACACGTATGGGCGGCGGCAAGGGCTCCCCTGACCACTGGGTAGTTGCCGCCAAATCAGGAAAAATCCTCTTTGAGATGGCAGGGGTAAGCGAGAAGACGGCTAAAGAGGCAATACGTCTGGCTTCGCATAAACTGCCGATTCAAACCCGATTTATCGCCCGGGAGACGGCTCTAGTGGGAGCAGCTAAGGAGGGCAGTGCCAAGTGAAAGTTGATGAACTCCGGACACTAAGCACGGAGGATATCAAAAAGCACATTACCGAATCCCAGCAGGAGCTTTTAAACCTGCGCTTTCGCCTGACCACCAGACAACTGGTGAACCATCGGGAAATAGTGAGGGTGAGAAAGAATATCGCCCGACTAGAGACCATTCTGCGGGAAAGGGAGTTGGGCATAAGGTAGAGCGATGGCAGAAAAGATTCAGAAGACTAGAGTCGGGCGCATTGTTAGCCGGAAGATGGACAAGACCGCCATCGTGGCGGTGGAGACCGATAAGCTTTATCCTTTGTATCACAAGCGGATTAAAAGAACGGTTAAATACAAGGTCCACGATGAGCGAAGCGAGACCCAGCCCGGTGATTTAGTTAGAATTGTAGAGACCCGCCCGCTGTCCAAGGAAAAGCGCTGGCGGATTGCTGAAATTATCACCAAGGCTGAAGTTCCTGAGGTTAAGCCTGAGGAAATTACCTAAAGAGCCAGGATGCGGATATGATTCAACCATATACCAGATTAAGAGTGGCTGATAACACCGGTGCCCGGGAGATAATGTGCGTCAACGTGCTCGGTGGCACCAAGCGCCGCTATGCACGCGTCGGTGATGTCATCGTGGCATCAGTGAAGAAAGCTATCCCGGCAGCGCCAACCAAGAAGGGCGACGTCGTCCGAGCGGTCGTCGTCCGCCAGGTTAAACCCTACCGCCGACCTGACGGCTCTTATATCCGGTTTGACGAGAATGCGGCAGTCATTTTAACTGATAAGAACAACCCAAAGGGTACCCGAATATTTGGACCAGTAGCCAGGGAGCTGAGGGAGAAGAACTTCACCAAGATTATCTCGCTGGCACCCGAGGTCTTGTGAGATAGGTTATGAAGATTAGAAAGAATGATACGGTGCTGGTTATCGCCGGTAAAGACAAAGGCAAGAAGGGTAAGGTGCGCTTTGCCTACCCCAAGGATGACCGCATTATCGTGGAAGGCATTAATTTCATTAAGAAGCATTCCAGGGCAAGAGGACAGGTAAGGCAAGCGGGCATCATTGAGTTAGAAGCACCCATCACCGTTGCCAACGTTATGCTGCTCTGCAATAAATGCAACAAACCGACAAAGGTTGGCTTCCGCTTCCTTGAGGACGGCAGAAAAGTCCGCATCTGTCGCGTTTGTCAAGAGGTAATTGACTAAATGGCACAGGCGAGATTACTGGCAAGGTACCGAAAAGAAGTCATTCCAGCGATGATGGAACGCTTTGGCTACAAGAATGTCATGCAGGTACCCCGGTTAGTCAAGGTGGTGCTTAATATCGGTCTGGGCGAGGCAATTCAGAACCCTAAAGCAGTGGAAGCCGCTGAAGTTGACCTCTCCACCATCACCGGTCAGCACCCGGTAGTTACCCGCGCCAGAGGCTCCATCTCCGCCTGGAGGTTGCGTCAGGGTATGCCCATCGGGATGAAGGTCACCCTGAGAGGAGCACGGATGTACCAGTTCCTGGACAAGCTGATGCACGCCGTCCTGCCCCGCGTCCGCGAGTTCCAGGGGGTCTCCCCCACCTCCTTTGATGGACGGGGCAATTATACCCTCGGACTGAAAGAACAGACTGTCTTCCCCGAGATAGAATACGACAAGATAGATAAAATAAGAGGGCTTGAGGTCTCAATTTCTACTACGGCAAAAACTGATGAAGAAGGCAGGCACCTGCTGGAACTGCTCGGCATGCCTTTCGTCAGAGGTTAAGGAAAAGGATTAAAAATGGCTAAAGTATCAGAGATTGTCAAAGCACAGCGCCCGGCAAAATTTAAGGTACAACAGCATAACCGTTGCTCAATCTGCGGACGACCCCGCGCTTATATGCGTAAATTCGGGATATGTCGCATTTGTTTCCGCAAACTGGCACTGATCGGGCAGCTTCCCGGAGTCAGGAAGGCAAGCTGGTAAAGAGGCAGAAAGATGATTGTAACCGACCCAATTTCCGATATGCTCAACCGAATACGTAATGCCGCCATGGCGAGGCATGATTATGCCATCGTGCCGGCATCCAAAATGAAGCTTGCCATTGCCCGAATTCTGAAGGAAGAAGGCTTTGTCAAGGACTACGAAGTGCTGCGCGATAAGCCCCACCGGGCGATTAAGATTTATCTCAAATATGACGAGAGTGATAAGCCCTTTATTAGCGGCATGGAAAGAGTAAGTAAACCCGGGCTGAGAGTCTATGTTGCCAAGAAAGAGATACCCCGCATCCGGGGTGGGGCGGGTGTTGCCATTGTCTCAACTCCCAGGGGTTTGAAGACCGGTCAGCAAGCCTTCCGCCTCGGCATTGGTGGCGAACTCTTATGTTACGTATGGTAATTGGAGTCAGAAATGTCTAGAATTGGCAAGATGCCGGTAACAATACCAACAAACGTTAAAGTGAATGTCAGCGGCCGCATCCTTTCCGTAACCGGACCGAGGGGGGAACTGAAGCGCACCTTCCATCCCGATATGAAGATTAACCTGCAGGATAACACCATAACCGTCGCCCGCCCGAGTGATAGCAAAGAACACCGCAGCCTACATGGGCTGACCCGCACCCTTATAAATAATATGGTGGAGGGCGTGAGCAAGGGCTTTGAGAAGGGCCTGGAAATAGTCGGGGTGGGCTACCGTGCTGAGAAGACCGGCGATAAACTGGTGCTTCGCGTCGGACTTTCCCACCCCTTAGAGATTGTCCCCCCACCCGGCATCTCCTTTGTTCTAGAAGGTACCAACCGAATCAAGATTGTCGGGGCGGACAAAGAGATGGTCGGTGAACTAGCGGCAAAGATTAGGGCAATGCGACCGCCTGATGCCTATAAAGGCAAGGGGATTAGATATATTGGCGAATACGTCCGCATTAAGCCGGGTAAAGCCGGTAAGGTAGTGGGTAAAACATAATGGGAAGGATTACGTCAAGAGAGGCACGTTATCGCAGACATAGCCGGGTGAGAGCCGGGGTAAAGGGCACCACTGACCGGCCCCGTTTGAGTGTTTTCCGCTCCTTAAATCACATTTACGCTCAAATAATTGATGATGCCAAAGGGAATACCCTGGTTACCGCCTCAACCATAGACGCAGAAGTGAAAACTAATCTTGATAAGAAGACCAAAGCCAGCGAGGCGGAGGTGGTGGGGGCAGTGCTGGCAAAGCGGGCTCTGGAAAAGGGGATTAACCAAGTCGTCTTTGACCGTGGCGGCTACAAATATCATGGCAGGGTAAAATCCCTGGCGGAAGCTGCCCGAAAAGGTGGACTGAAATTTTGAAAGAGACAGCTTATGAAACAGCCAATCAGCAAAATTGATACTACCGAACTCACCTTGACCGATAAGTTAATCTATATTAACCGCGTCGCCAAGGTGATGAAGGGCGGTAAGCGCTTGCGCTTCAGCGCTCTGGTGGCTACCGGCGATGGCAACGGGCATGTCGGTCTTGGCGTGGGTAAGGCTAACGAAGTGCCGGCAGCAATCAACAAAGCCGGCGCCATTGCCCGCAAGAATCTGATAAAAGTCAACCTTGCCGGGACAACCATCCCACACGAGATTAAGGCCAAATTCGGCGCGGCTGAGGTCTTGCTCAAACCGGCATCGCCGGGGACAGGCGTCATCGCTGGTGGTAGCATCCGTGCTGTCCTTGAAGCGGCAGGAATCAAAGATATTTTGACCAAATCCCTCGGCAGTCAAAACCATATTAACGTGGCTAAGGCAACACTGCTCGCCCTCAGTCAACTCCGGAACCCGAAGGATGAGATTGCCCGGCGTAAGCCAGCTCCGCCAGCGGCAGCCACTGCACAGGAGGTAACCAGTGCCGGCTAAACTACGAGTTACCTGGATAAAAAGCGATAGCGGTCAGAAACAGGATATGCGCAAGACCTTAGCCAGTCTCGGTCTGCACCGGATGAACCAGAGCGTTGTCCATGAGGATTCGCTGTCAGTACGGGGCATGATTAATAAGGTAAGACACCTGGTCAAGGTGGAGGTGGAAAGTGAGGCAGGATAAACTCTCCCCACCCCGCGGCGCCAAGAAAGACCGAAAGAGAATCGGGCGCGGGGATGCCAGCGGTCATGGTAGTATGGCCACGCGTGGTCATAAAGGACAGAACTCACGCTCCGGAGCTAACAAAGTTCGCATTGGCTTTGAGGGCGGACAACTGCCCTTAATCAAGCGTCTACCAGAGAAGCGCGGCTTTTTCAACCTTTTCCGGACCGAGTATAGCATAGTTAATCTGGATAAGCTCAGCGCCTTTGAATCCGGGAGCGTAGTAACACCAGAGACATTGCTGGAAGCTGGCTTGGTAAAATCGCTGGAACAGCCAGTAAAAATTTTGGCTAATGGTGATATC
>CAZCEF010000004.1:0-18408 GCA_964497695.1 uncultured Dehalococcoidaceae bacterium
TCGCTTCGTAATTCCTGTTCCAGTCTGGCATCCTCAGCCGGCGTTTGACCGCGAGCCCTGGTGCCAGCCAGAGGGCGAGTCATTACAGCACCATCCTCTACTCTGACTAGCATCTCCGGCGATGTGCCGATGAGCTGGAGGCCCTTGAAGTCAAGGTAGAACATGTAGGGCGATGGGTTGATTGTCCGCAGGGCGCGATAGATTTCAAAGGGAGACGCTAAAGTGCACTTCGCTAAGCGTTGGGAAAGAACTACCTGGATAGCCTCACCAGCGGTTATGTATTCCTTTATCTTGAGGACAGCTTTTTCAAATTCGCTCCTGGGAAAATTGGAGACTGGCTGAGTGCCCTCAGTTCCGCCCACCGGTCTTCGCGTGAATGGATTTTCCTTCAGGGGTTGATTCAACCGTCCGGCAAGGTCGTTAATCTTCTCTACTGCCTCAGCATAAGCTTTGTTGATATCCCCGTCAAGGCGGACATGACTCAAAACCTTTATCTTGTGGGTAACATGGTCAAAAACAAGCATGGTGTCCACGAATATAAAAAGCGACTCGGGCAGGTCAAGGGGGTCAGCGCCAGGGGAGGGCAGTTCTTCAAAACGAGTTACGGTCTCGTAAGCCAGATAGCCAACCGCGCCGCCGCTGAAACGTGGTAGC
This sequence comes from uncultured Dehalococcoidaceae bacterium, assembly GCA_964497695.1. GTDB lineage: Bacteria > Chloroflexota > Dehalococcoidia > Dehalococcoidales > RBG-16-60-22 > JBGOXU01. Next base: position 655 of record CAZCEF010000004.1, read on the forward strand.
CCGCTCACGGCGACGGTTTTGTAGCCGTTCAGCTCTTGAGCGACCAGTTGCAGTGGGTCAACGTTGTCCTCTTTCCTGGTAGTTAAAGTGCGGTAAGGCTGTGTTCCAATGAAGCTGTAACGCGCCAGTCTTTGACCGCCCTCAACACTTTCCAGTAGAAAGGAATACTGCCCTTGAGCCACCTTAAGGAAAGCTGAGACCGGGGTGTCAAGGTCAGCCACAATCTCACGGTAGATAGGTACGAGGTTGCCTTTGCCCTTAAGCTTCTTCACTTCTTCAAGTGTTGGATAGTACGTTTGACTCATATCTCCCTCAACAAAGGTAAATAAAAAACCTCTCGCTTTAAGGGCGAGAGGTTAAACCTTCGCGGTGCCACCTTATTTAGCCCTTCACATAGGAAGGGCTATCTCTACCAGGTACGACCCGACACTTACGTGGCGAATGATACCCTGGGCTTCGCTAACGGTGCCCTTTCCGTCAATGCCTACTTGTCCTTCTTTAAGAACTTTCGGCTTGCCGCTCCCGAGTCCATTCTGCCCTCGCTCTGGCGCCGGCTCCCACCTTCCCCGGCTCTCTGAGCCTTCGCTGGGGGCATACTAGTCTCGTTCTCAGCCTTTGCTCTATTGTTTTAAGTATAACCGATACAAAATACTCTGTCAAGGGTATGGAACGCCTCAATACCAGGCGTTTCGTTCATATCCGGGGTAAAAACCTTACTTAACCCATCCCCAAAGCCTTCCATTCTAGGGGTTTGTTACCCGTGTCTAGAAAGGTTTTGATCCGGCTAGCTTCAACCGGCGAAGCTAAATCAGGCAACCACCGCCCGCGCCAGGGCAACATTCTTTACCTATTCAATCCCAAGCTCGCCTAGCTTGCCGTGAGAAGGGTAACCGCTCAATGCCAGCTATCTCTCTAAGAAGATTTACGAAATAGTGAAAGCTCTCGAAGGATATGTCAGGCGGAATAGCGTGGTCAATGCATGGGAAGTAGCCACCAGTCTCCAAAAGAAAAGGTACTTTGGACATGACCTCATCGCGAATAGCTTCTTTTCCTTTTGCGAATATTCTTTTGTCTATGTTGCCACATAATATCAAGCCTGAACCATATTTCTTCCGCAGAGACACTGCATCCATCCCTGCGGCAACTTCAAGAGGGTTATGCATGTTGATTCCGCATTCCTTGAGCCAAATGGGGATGAGTTCGTTGATATTGCCATCACTTTCGACGAAGAGGATATCTATGCCACTGCTTAGCAGCAAATCGGCAATCTGTTTATAACGAGGTATCATGAACTTCTTGAACATCTCCGGAGAGATCAAAGGCCCGGACTTGTAAGCCATGTCCTCCCAGAAACGGACTAAGTCAATTCTCAGGTGTGTGACGGCGCGTCTGGCCACCGCCATATCCAGGTAGAGTACTTGGTCCATCATTTCTTCTACCAGGCTAGGGTCGTCATAGAAAGCGTAGAGCAAGTTTTCCAGCCCCATCCATTCCCGGAGCATTCCAAAAAATCCACTGAGGAACAACATCGTAGGTGCATCTTCCGCGTTAGCTTTTTCTACGTAGGCATTCCAGTCCGCGGGCCACCTTTGTGGTGTATCTGGGTCAAGCCTTTTCTTGTATTCATTCCACGTTGCCCTATCCTTCACGGGATAGTCAAGGTACTTCGGCATTCTCCAGGGGAACTCTTTGGAGACCAAAACGGTGGCGCCACCATAAGTGGTTTCAACCCGGTGACGTTCGTCCTCACGAATGACCTTGACCTCAAAAACAGGAACAACAGGCGGAGTAACGTAAAAGGCCGCGACACCTCTTTCCTTCAAGTCAGCACGATAGTTTCCGCAAATGATGCCATCCAAAGCTTGCAAATGGTCAAATTGAAAGTAGCGACTAAAGGAGTCGGCATTCTTCAACTCTTCAGGGGCACCCTGTTTAGCCCAGGTCTGGGGAGTATCCACCCAAGGTTCGTTAAGCCAATCTATTATTGATACATCGCCCGGCCTTTGGCCACGGCATATAGCTAGAAACCGCTCTCTATTTGGCGTAAGCATACCTGACTTACTCATTCTTCGCCTTCATCAAGATTGAATCAAGCTAGGTCCTTTCACACCTCACATTACTAATTATCACACTGCCACACAGACTATCTGACCCTTCACATACTGACACAGAAACCCAGGCACGCTAGCGTAGTCAGGTACGGATTAAAACGAAACGGAACCGTGAACAAAAATGCCCCAGTTATGCGGCAGATGGCGCCGACTTCTTCGTTTTTTCAACCAGCTTGGCGTATTCCCGGTTCACTCTCTCCTGAATCATCTTTATTGTGTCGTCACTGAGGTGGCGGAACCTGCCTTGCAGTTTGAGATAGTTCTCTACCGGTTCCAGCTGCGGCACTTCCACGTTTATCTTATATTGCCCGTTTTCCACTTCGTACAGTGGGAAGATACCAGTCCTCACTGCCAGGCGACCCAGCTTGACAGCGATGTCAGTCGGGCACCGCCAGCCAGTGGGGCACACTGACAGAACATGAATATAGGCTGGTCCTTTGACTGCCAGAGCTTTGGTCACTTTGTTCATCAAGTCAGTCGGATAGCTGGGGCAAGCGGTGGCAACGTAAGGAATGTCATGCGCGGCGGCGATTGACGGCATATTTTTCTTCCACGTCAACTGACCCGGCTGAGCTTTACCGGCAGGAGAGGTGGTCGTTGCTGCCCCAAAGGGGGTGGCAGAGGAACGTTGAATGCCGGTGTTCATATAGGCTTCATTGTCAAGGCAAATATAGACAAAGTCGTGCCCCCTCTCCAGGGCACCGGATAAGGCTTGAAGTCCAATATCGCTCGTGCCGCCATCGCCAGCAAAGACCGCCACTGAAACATCGCCCGGCCCCCTCCCCTTCCGCTTCATTACTTTGAGTCCCGACTCAACGCCAGAGGCTACTGCAGCAGCATTCTCAAAAAGGGTGTGAATCCAAGGAACCCGCCAGGCAGTATCCGGGAAATAACTGGTGACCACTTCCATACAGCCAGTCGCATTAACAATTATGGCGTTCCTGCCGATGGCTTTGCAGGCGAGCCTCATTGCCAGGACTTCAGCACAGCCACTGCAGGCACGGTGTCCAGGAGAAAGGATTTCTTCATCTGTCAGTATGCCGGGACCATGACCCAGCGTTTTCTCTGTTATTGTCATTTTATTCCCTCACTCCAAACATCTCGTATTCTTTGGTGCTTCCCGTCCGGGCAATCTCAATCCCTTTCGCCACCATCTCCTCAAAACCGGACATGCTGATATCGCGACCCCCCAGACCACCTACGAAGCCAACCACCTTTGGTTTCTTGTCCAGACCGTACAGGGCAGCTCTAATCTCAGAGAAAACGGGTCCGCCAGGACCGCCGAAAGAAATCGCCCTATCCAGAACAATGAGAATGTCAGCGTCTTTTACTGCCTCACGAAGCTCCTCAAAGGGGAAGGGGCGCCACAGTCTGAGCTTAATCAGCCCGACATCTTTACCCTCAGCCCTCATTTTATCAACGGCGACCATTGCCGTCTCACTGAAACTGCCCATGGTCATCAATAGAACTCTGGCACCCTCGCTGTAATGTTTCTCCACCGGCGAGTAATAGCGTCCAAACGCCTTGCCAAACTCCTTCCACACTTCAAGGATGATCTTCTTTGATTCCCTCAGGTTAACATCCTGAGCATACTTGACTTCAGTGTAGATAGAGGGGGGACCAAGAGCTCCCATAGTTACCGGCTTGGCGGGATTCAGGGGCAAAGGCGGGTTGAAAGGCGGCACGAACGCATCAACTTCACTCTTCTCGGGAAAGATAATCGGCTCAATCATGTGGGTCAAGGCAAAGCCATCAAGGTGAATCATTACCGGCAGAAGAACCCGGTTATCCTCCCCCATACGGAAGGAGCAGATGACGTTGTCCACCGCTTCCTGCCCGTTCTCTACAAACATCTGTATCCAGCCCGAGTCACGGACTGCCATGGCATCAGAATGGTCGCCCCAGATATTGATGGGTGCCGATAAAGCGCGGTTTGCCACGGTCATCACTACGGGGAGCCTCATTGCCGAGGCGATAAATAGCACCTCGTGCATCAGGGCTAAACCCTGGCTGGCGGTGGCGGTAAACGTCCGCGCTCCCGCCGCCGCTGCCCCGCAGCAAACGCTCATTGCTGAGTGCTCTGATTCCACCGGCACAAACTCAGCATCCAGCTCAGCGTCAGCCACCAGCTCCGCTAGATGTTCCACAATATGGGTCTGCGGCGTAATCGGATAGGCAGCGATGACATCAGCATCAACCAGTTTAACTGCCTCACCCACCGCCACCGAGACTTCAATGCCAACTCTCTTTGCCATTACTTCTCCTCTTCCATGGTGATTGCCTGCCGGCGGCACTCCTCAGCACAAATGCCGCACCCCTTGCAGAAATAGAGGTCAGCTTGAGGATAGCCTTCGGTGTCCTTGACAATACAGCCTTCGGGACAATAAGTAACACATAACGTGCACTTGGGATTGCACTTACTGCGGTCAAATATCGGACGACGCGAGCGCCAGTCGCCAGTTCGGAACCTCGTCGCGCTACCAGGCTCGGTGATAAAAAAGCCGAGTTCAATATCCTTCCAAGTCAATTCCTCTTCTTTTTTGACCGTTTTCGCTGCTTTTCTTGCCATTATTATGCTCCTAAAATGGTCTCCTTAAAAGCCCTCTCCATAGCCTTGAAGTTCGCCTCACCCAGTCTGCCGAAACGCTTCATTAGCGGCTCCCGCATTGACTCAAGGTTAATAACGCCGGTCGCCTTGATTAGAGCACCAATCATCGTTGTGTTCACAATCGGGACGCCAAGCAGTTCACGGGCAATTGTGGTGGCATCAACAGCCGCCACCTTGCCAGCAATGCCATATTCAGATTTCAGCTGGTCAATTGGTTTCTTGGTATTGACAATGACCAGCCCATTCGGCTTCAGCCCAGAGGTAGTTGGCACGGTGGACATCAAAGTAAGGTCAAAGACAACGACCACGCTCGGCTCAAGAATTTCCGCCCTTACCCTTATCGGCTCCTTGGGGTTAATTCGTGTGAAAGCCTGGACTGGGGCGCCTCTTCTTTCTGGACCGAAGGTAGGGAAGGCTTGAGCATACTTACCCTCGCTTATTGCCGCCTCAGCAACGAGTTCCGCTGAAGTTACGGCTCCCTGTCCCCCACGCCCATGCCACCGAATCTCAACGAGACTGTTGACGTTCGCCATTTTCACTCCTATGGCATACTAAACGCCCCTGGGGCGACTTGAACGCCCGCACCCAGCTCCGGGGGCTGGTGCTCTATCCACCTGAGCTACAGGGGCTTCCATTTATAATGATACTCTTAAGATTATTAAAAAGCAAAGCTATTTAAGCGAAAAATAACAACAGCATCACGGTGGCAACCGCCATCGGTAGGAAGCCGCCCCATAGACCAATAAATATCCATTTGCGGAAGGTCATATGGTATTTCGCCCTCTTTTCCAGAATGCCCAGTGACACGATGTTCGCCGTGGAGCCGACCATGGTTATGTTACCGCCATAGCAGCCGCCGGCGAGCAGTGCCCAGTAGAGGACTGTATTACCGCCAATGGAATCCGTCAGACTGGCAACAATCGGCAGGAACGCTGCCACCAGGACGACATTGTCCATGATGGACGAAACGATACCGGAGACCCAGACCATGATGACAATGAGAAGCAGTACGCTGCCAGCACCGCTACCGGTGATGGCGGTCATGGCGTCGGCAATCGTCTCGGTGAAGCCGACATACTTGATGGTGCCGGCTTTAGCAAAGAGGAACATAAAGAAGACGAGCGTCCACCAGTCCACGTCCTTCGTCAGGTACTCCTGAGCATCTCTCCTCTGCCACAGCATCACTACGCCAGCTCCGGTAATGGAGCTGGCAACTAGAAGCGTATTGTGCTCCAGGTTCAGCAGAAGTTCAAACCGGTAATGGAGAGCTAGTGATATGATGACAAGGGCAAAGATAATGGCACTGCCGGTAAACAGCCTCCTGTCTTTGATTTGAGCCCATTCCGATAAGAAGCGTTTCTGCTCATCAAGTGGCTTGCTTTTGATTTTTTCCCCGAGTAACTTCAGGTCTTTCCTCTGCCAGACCAACAGGATAAAGGTAAGCGCAACGAGTGACACCAGACCAATCGGCGTTGCCGTGGTGATGAAATCCTCAAAGGTGAGTCCCGACCGGAGTGCAATGAGGATGCCAATTGGATTTCCCAGCACCGTCCAGGAACTGCCAATATTAGTTGCTAGGACAGCGGCGATAACATAATTAACTGGCTTTACTTCAAAATACTCACAAAGATCGAGCACCAGCGCCGTAATAAAGAGGATTGAGGTTACCTCGTCTACCATCGCCGCCGTTATCGCCGAGAGGGCAAGGATTCCCACATACAGGCGATTAGTTTTGAAATTAGTCAATCTCAGGCTCGCTGACAGGAGCCAGCGGAAGAAACCCGACTTGCGCAGTAGCCCCACTATTATCATCATGCCCACGAGGAATACGATAACATCTACACTCATGAATTCAATAGCGTGGGGCAGGTCAATGGTCCGGGTTAGGAGTAGCAAAACGATACCAACGAAAGCTAAGCCAACCCTGAATTTCCAGAACATGAGCGTGCCGATGACGAGAGCAAGAAAGATAGTGCCAGCGATGGTCTGCTTCGTGTCTTTAACCCAGAGCCAGATGAGGACGCCGATGGCAATATTGATAAGCATGTAGATGATGAACTGCTTTTTAGTGCCTACTGCCCCCATTTCCAGTTCTGGAGTCCCTTCAAACTCTGCCATTCAAACCTCCTTTCCTTGTCCTTGAGAAAAGCAGAGCAGGCTTAAAAACTACGCTATTATAACAAAACTTTCCTCAATAAAAAAGGGGGTTAACACCCCCTCCTTAGCTTTCGGTTGCCTTCTCAACCGCAATATCAGTGCCTGAGGCTACCTTACGCAGAACCGTGGCATCTCCCACCACCTTACCGAACAGGTTACAGGGGCTTGCCGGGCGGGGCTCTTTTCCCTCACTGATAGGCGTGGGACCAAAGAAAATGCAGAAGCCCTTTCCGGCGGGCCAGTAGCCCAAATCGCCCACCTTTACGTTCTCCGTAGCGTTCTCCGGTCCGAGACTGACCGGAATGGAGAAGTAGATCTCGTCCCCCCAGCGATTTGCCTGCGCCTTGAGCGGTAAGGCTTGCCAGATTGCCTCAGCGGTCTTGGTATCATTTAATTCGGCAGTGACTTCTACTGAACCCGCCTTAATACGAATTCTCTTTGCCACGTGAACCTCCTATTCCGGTAGCTTCTCCATCCCGTTGATTTCCCGGAGCAGATTAATCAAATACTTGTAGTTCTCAAACGGCACATCCGGAGGAATAACATGGTCGCAGCCAGGAAAGAAGCCCCCCGTCTTCACCAGATAGGGGACTTTGGACGTTACCTCCTTATAGGTCGCTTCCTTACCCTCTATCAGTGCCCGCTTGTCGATGTTACCTGCCATTATCAGGTTTTTTCCGTATTTCTTCCTTAGAGCCACCGCATCGTTACCAGCGGCAACTTCAAGAGGCCAAGGGAAATTGATGCCACACTCCAGCCAGATTGGTATCAGCTCATTAACATTACCGTCGCTGTCAATATGGATGATGTCAATACCATGGCTGTGCAGGAAGTCAGTAACCTGCTTATAGCGGGGCGCCATAAATTTGCGCACCATGTCAGGAGAAATGAGGGGGCCTGTTCTGTATGCCATATCTTCCCAGAAACGGACGGCTTCAATTCTCAAATCGTGAAGGACGCGCCGTGCCGCCCCGAGAATTAGGTAGAGCACTTGGTCCATCATATCCTCAACCAGCTTCGGGTCGTCATAAAACATGTAGAGTAGTCTTTCCATCCCGGTCCATTCCCGCAGCACTCCAAAGAAGCCTGCCATCAGCATCATTGTTGGTGCATCTTCATTGTTCCTTTTCTCCACAAAGTTCCACCAGTCCTTGGGCCAGCGTTCGGGGGTGTAAGGGTCAAGTCGCTTTTTGTATTCCTTCCAAGTTGCCCAGTCTTTCACCGGATACTCAAGGTATTTTGGCATACGCCAGGGAAACTCCTTGGAGACTTCAACGACAGCGCCACTGTAGGCTGTCTCTACTCGATGTCGCTCATCTTCCTTGATGACTCTAATGGGGAAAACGGGGACGATGGGTGGGGTGGGATGATAAAGCCCGGGACCTTGAACAGTGGCGTCTGCCTTCAAATCGGCACGGTTTATTTCAGAAACCACCTCTTCCAAGCCGTGAAGATGGCTCAACTGGAAATACTCCCGAAAACCTTTCCCTGTACTGATTTCCTTCGGAGCACCCCGCTTGACCCACTCAGAGGGAGTATCCGCCCAATAACGATGAAACCAGTCAAAAAGAGGGACTTCACCCAGCCTTTCGCCGCGGCAGAAAGCCACAAAGCGCTCACGATTAGGCATAGATGCTTTCTTTTCCATCTATCGCTTCCTTTTTAGCCTTTTACCAGACGAGTCGCCTCATCCACTGCGGTAACGCAGTCCTCAGCAAAACCCTCCGCTCCAATCTGGTCGGCAAACTCGCGGGTAATGGGCGCACCGCCAATCATCACCTTGGGCTTGAGCCCCGCCTTCTTCAAGGCATCAATCACCTTGGGCATCGCGGTCATCGTCATCGTGAGCAGGGCTGACATCGCCACAATATCTACCTTTCGGCCCTTAACTGCCGACACAAAAACATCCGGCGTCACATCGGCACCCAGGTCATCGACTTTGAAACCATTGCTTTCCAGCATCAGCTTGACCAGATTCTTGCCGATGTCATGCATATCACCTTCCACAGTGCCAATTACCACATTCCCCTTGTTGGGGACATCAACATTGGCTAGCTGGGGTTTCAAAACCTCAACGCCGCGATTCATGGCTCGGGTAGCGATTAGCACTTCAGGAAGATAGGCGGTCCCTTCTTTGAAGCATTTGCCCAGAGCCTGAATGCCGGGGACTAACCCCTTCTCCAGAATATCCAGGGGTGCCGTCTTGCTCTTCAGCGCCTTGCTGACCAGCTCCACCACCTGTTTATCGTCCCCTTTTTGCACATTTTGTGCGATGGACTTCAGTAAATCAGCCATAACTAATCCTCCTTCTCCATTGCTTTTGGAATTGGTCTTCTCGCGGGTTCTGCTGGCATTCTCGGCACATAGTATATTTTCTTTGGTGCAGTCTGTCAATGTGCCTTTCTTAATTGACAGCCAGAGTCAGGAGTCTTATACTCGCAATCAGTTACCGAAAGGAGGCACCAGACCAAATGAGCGGCGTGCGATTTAAGGACAGAATAACACTGGTCACCGGGGGGACAAGTGGGGTGGGACAGGCAATTTCCAGAGCCTTCGTCTCAGAAGGAAGCGTGGTTGTTGCAATGGATAACCCTGATAGCGAACAAAACTTCACTGAAGTCTCTGCTTCAGAGCCGGGCAAACTTGTTGGTGTGAGAGTAAAGCTAACTGACGCCAGAGATGTCAAGAACGCCGTTGACCATATCATTCAGGACTGGGGCAGAATAGATATTCTGATAAATAACTACCGCCTCCCTACCACTGCCCCATTCCTTGATACCAAAGAAACCGACTGGTACCAGGACTTGGAGCATAATCTGGTGGTAGCAATTCGTTTCTGCGCCGCCGTCCTGCCTCAGATGATAAAACAGAAATCAGGCGTTGTGGTGAACGTAGGCTCAATTGCTGGCAGGCAACCCCGTCCCGTATCGATCGTTTACAGCACGGCGATGGCGGGGATTATCTCACTCACCCGTTCCTTGGCAGTGGCAATGGCACCCCATAATATACGGGTGAATGGTCTCTGTACCGGCCCTACTGACGACCCCATCCATCAGAAGTTCGTCCGCACCGCCGACCCGTCTTTCATTGAGCAGTTGAAGAGGAATATTACGCTTGGTCGCTACGGTAAAACGGAGGAGGTGGCAGCGGCAGCGCTCTTCTTAGCATCAGACGAATCATCCTATATCGTCGGACAGAACATCAGCGTGGACGGTGGTAATGCCATGCCCTAGTTTGACAGCGGGATAGTGGGAGTTAAGCTTTTCAGTCGGGCTGATTTAAGGTAAAATCTAGCCAGGAGAGGTGTCCGAGTGGTTGATGGTGCCGCTCCCGAAAAGCGGTTCCCGATTTACATCGGGACGTGGGTTCGAATCCCACCCTCTCCGCCAAAGATAAAAAGGAGACAAAATGGAGAAACGGGAGTGGAAATGGCAAAGACCACACATGCTGATGCTAATCAGCTTACTGGGTGGATGTATTGGCATTGACAGGTTTTATCAAGGGCAAATTGGGTGGGGAATTTTGAAAATGATAACCCTGGGTGGAGCTGGGATTTGGTATCTCGCCGATATTGCCAGATATGCCTATATGGCTGGTAGAGAGGAGCCAAGTTAACAAAAGCAAACTTACATGCTTTTACCGCGGAGAGGTGCTGGAGTGGACTATCAGGCACGCCTGGAGAGCGTGTGTCCTTCTAAGAAGGACCGTGGGTTCGAATCCCACCCTCTCCGCCACTACATTGATAAATAATAATGAAGAACAAAGAACTTAAATTCTGGGTCGGCTTCAATATTATCCCCGGCATTGGGCGGGTCAAGTTTTCCCAACTGGAGAGCTACTTCAGTAGTCTGGAAGACGCCTGGAAGGCAACTCCCGCTGAGCTGAAGAAAGCCGGTCTGGAAACCGGAACCATAAATGCCATTACTGCCTGGCGACCCAAAATTTCCCTTGATGAGGAGATGACAAAGCTAGAGCGATTTGGTATTCAGGTGCTCACCTATCACGATGAGAAATACCCACCCCGCCTCAAAGAGATTTACGACTACCCACCCGTCATTTACCTCCGCGGCGCCTTGCTCCCTGAAGATGAGTGGTGCATTGCCGTGGTCGGGACGAGGCGGGCGACCGTCTATGGCCGGCAGGTGACCGAGGAAATCGTCACAGACCTCGTCCATAACAAAATCACTATCGTCAGTGGGCTTGCTAAAGGGATTGACACTATTGCCCACCAGTCAGCTCTGGATGCGGGCGGCAGGACAATTGCCATCTCAGGTTGCGGGCTGGACGCTGTTTACCCCAGTGAGAACCTCAATCTGGCACGGCGCATTATCCAGCAAGGCGCGCTGATAAGCGAATACCCTCTCGGTATCAAGCCCAAAGCGGAGAATTTCCCGCGGCGCAACCGTATTATGAGTGGTATGAGCCTGGGTGTTCTGATTACTGAAGCTGATGTCACCAGCGGCGCCATGATTACGGCACACCTGGCTCTGGAACAAAACCGTGAAGTCTTCGCCGTTCCCGGCAGCATTCTATCACCCGCCAGTCGTGGCACAAATCATCTGATTCAAGAAGGCGCCAAGTTGGTGCGCGCCTACACTGATATTCTAGAAGAACTGAACCTGACCGCCGTGGCCCAGCAATTGGAAATGAAAGAAGTCTTACCCGCTTCGGAAACGGAGTCGTTACTACTAAAGCAACTTGGTGCCGAACCAGCTCACATTGACGAGGTCTGTCGTCATAGCGGCTTACCTGTCGCCACCGTCAGCAGCACTCTGGCAATGATGGAACTCAAGGGTCTGGTCAAGCAGGTAGGACCAATGAGCTACGTTCTGACTCGGGAACTCCGACAGGAATATAAAGTGAAAGTAGACTAGTATGAAAAATCTGGTCATTGTTGAATCGCCGGCTAAGGCGCGGACTTTAAGCCCACTGCTGGGCAGAGGCTACTTCCTCAAAGCCTCCCTCGGTCACATCCGCGATTTACCCAAAAACTACTTGGGCGTGGATATTGACCAGAGTTTTTCGCCCAAGTATGTCATCCCAAAAGATAAGACCAAGATAGTCAATGGACTGAAGGAAGCAGTCAAGGACGCCACAACCATTTACTTGGCGACTGACCCTGACCGTGAGGGGGAGGCAATCGCCTGGCACCTGACTGAGGTTACCAAGACTAACAGTCACCCCTATAAGCGTGTTGTCTTCCACGAGATAACCAAAGATGCCGTTGATTATGCCTTTGAGCACCCCCGCGACATTGATATGCAACTGGTGAACGCTCAGCAGGCACGCCGTATCCTAGACAGGCTGGTCGGTTATAAAATCAGCCCCCTGCTCTGGCGCAAGGTCAAACGCGGTCTTTCCGCCGGCAGAGTGCAGTCGGTAGCCGTCAGAATCATCGTTGACCGCGAGCGAGAAATCCAGAGCTTCGTCCCGGTGGAATACTGGGTGATTGAAGCTGAACTGACCAAGAAGACTGAAAAGGTACCCTTCCGTGCCACTCTCATTGGGCTGACCGATGGCACCAAGCTGGAAATTCATAGTGAGAGCGAAGCCAATAAACTCAAGGCGGAGCTGGAGCCGGCAGACTATAGCGTCCTCAAGATTACCACTAAAAAGGTGAGCCGCCCACCTGCCCCACCCTTCATCACCTCCACCCTTCAGCAGGAAGCCTGGCGCAAGCTCCACTTCACCGCCAAACAGACGATGGCAATCGCCCAGCAACTTTACGAAGGTCTGCCCATCGGTGAGGAAGGCAATGTTGGCCTCATTACCTACATGCGGACCGATTCCACCCACGTGGCACCTTCAGCACTGGCAGAGACCAGAGAATATGTCAAAGAAAAATACGGTGCCGATTATCTGCCACCCCGTGCCCGCGTCTACACCAGTAAAGTTAAAGGGGCACAGGAAGCCCATGAAGCCATCCGCCCCACCAGAATTCACCGCGAGCCATCGGCAATCAAGAAATACCTCACCCCCACCCAGTACCGACTTTACGACCTCATCTGGAAGCGGATGGCTGCCAGTCAGATGGCAGCCGCCATATTTAATAACACCACTGTTGATATTGAAGCCAAGCGACCCAAGACCAGTTACCTGCTGAGAACTCTGAGCTCGGTCAATGTCTTCCCCGGCTTTATTATTATATATATTGAAGGTAGAGATGAGGCTGAGGAAGATGAAAGAAAAGTCACCCTGCCCCCACTGAAAAAGGGCGACGAGTTGAATTTAATCAAAGTCCTCCTTGACCAGCGTTTCACCCAGCCACCGCCCCGCTACACCGAAGCCACCCTGGTCAAGACGCTGGAGCAGTATGGCATTGGGCGTCCCAGCACCTATGCCCCAATTCTCTCCACCATTCAGGAGCGAGAATACGTTACCAAGGTCAAGGGCTTCTTCCAGCCCACCGAACTGGGCATCATCGTCAATGACTTGCTTAACCAGCATTTTGCCGCTGTCGTTGATATTCAGTTCACTGCCCATATGGAAGATGAGCTGGATGAGATTGTTGAGGACAAGAGGGACTGGGTGAGCGTCATCCGTGATTTTTATGTCCCTTTCCAGAAAGACTTGGACAAAGCCTTCCAGGTAGTGGAGAAAGTCAAAATCGCCGACGAGCAAATTGGCGAGAACTGCCCGCAGTGCGGTAAGCCTGTCGTCGTCAAGACGGGGCGCTTTGGCAAGTTCTTAGCCTGCAGTGGCTACCCGGAGTGCAAATACACCCGCCCCTACCGCATCAGCACCGGTGCCAAATGCCCGGAGTGCGGCGGCGAGCTGGTCCAGATGATAAGCAAAAAGAAAAGGACCTTTTACGGCTGCAGTAATTACCCCAAGTGCAAGTTTGCCATCAGCTTCAAGCCCCTCCCCCAGCCCTGCCCCCGGTGTGGTGGTCTCCTCACCACTTATAATGATGAGTGGGCGAAGTGTCTAAAGTGCCGGCACAGGATGAAGATTCAGGAATAGCCTCATGCAACAAATCTTCAATCGTTACATTAACTACCTCCAGGCGGAGAAAAATGCTTCTCCCTACACTGTCCGCAACTATGTCAATGATTTGTTCGGCAACTACAAGCGCGGCAGAGAAAAAGGGTTTTTTCAGTTCCTCAAAGTCCGAAAAATAGATTCGCTGGACCTGGTGGATAAAGGCGTTATCCGCGATTACCTTTCCTGGCTGACCAAAGAAGACATCGCCAAGCCGAGCATTGCCCGTAAGCTCTCCGCCGTCCGCTCCTTCTTTCGCTATCTGGTGCGAGAAGAAATTCTGAAAAGCAACCCCGCCGAACTGGTCTCCTCCCCTAGATTGGACAAGCGCCTGCCCGACTTTCTTACGGTAGAAGAGACGGTGCGACTTTTGAGCGCCCCTGACCTATCTCATCCCGAAGGTCAGCGCGACCGCGCTCTGCTGGAACTCCTTTATGCCGCCGGTCTCCGTGTCAGTGAGCTGGAGAGACTGGACTTAGACCATATTGACCTTGACACCAATGAAATCCGGGTATGGGGCAAGGGTGCCAAGGAGCGGGTGGTATTGATGGGCACTCCCGCCGCCACAGCCCTGACCCACTACCTCCAAGAAGGTAGACCCAGACTTCTCGCCGAAAGCAAAAAAAGGACCAGCGCGGTGTTTTTGAATCGCTACGGCCAGCGGCTCCCCGCGCGTCGCATCCAGAAAATCCTTGAGGAGTACGCCAAAAAAGCCCATATAGATAAACACGTCCATCCCCACCTCCTCCGACACACCTTCGCCACCCATATGCTGGATGGTGGGGCAGATTTGAGGGTCGTTCAGGAATTACTGGGGCACGCCCAGCTTGCCACCACCCAGATTTACACCCATGTCAGCAAGACACAAGCCAAAAAGATTTACCTCGCCGCTCACCCTATGGCAAAGATAAAGGAAAATGAGCCAGAGAATAGTCAGCCGGCTGCAGAAACTACGTCAGAAGCTAACTGAAAAAGAAATTGACGCCATCCTCATCTCCCAGCCAGAGAACCGCTATTACCTTTCAGGGTTCTGGGGGTCGGCGGGGTATCTGCTCATTTCCCAGAAGGAAGCCATTCTCGCCACTGACTTCCGCTATGTTGAGCAAGCTAAAATTCAGGCTCCCCACTACGAGATTTTCCGTATCACCGGCGAGGTCAGTGAGTGGTTCCCCAAACTCATCGCCGAGTTAAATCCAAGGAAACTAGGGTTCGAGGCAGGACATGTGACCTTTGACCTATACTGCCAGATGACCCGCGCCGTGGAAGAGGCAAAGTCTCCCACCAAGCTCATCCCCCAGGAGGGGCTGGTGGAATCTCTGCGCATTATAAAGGAGCCTGAGGAAATCGAGCTTATCTCACAAGCGGCAGTAATCGGCGACCGGGCTTTTCAACATATTGAAAGCATAATCCGCCCCGGGATGACGGAAAGGCAGGTCGCCTGGGAGATAGAAAAATTCCTACGTGAGCATGACAGCCAGAGTATGTCCTTTGATGTGATTGTTGCCACCGGAGCCAATGCCGCCCTCCCCCACGCCCGCCCCTCAGAGCGTCCGATAAATCCCGGGGAGCCAGTCTTGATGGACTTTGGCGCCCGGGTTGAGGGCTACACCAGTGACCTTACTCGCACCATCTGCCTCGGCACACCCGATGATAAATTCAAAAAGGTCTATGATATTGTCCTTGGCGCTCAGCTAACAGCGATTGCTATAGTTAAAGAGGGCATATCTGGTAAGGAAGCTGATAGTCTGGCACGGACGGTTATTGAGCAAGCCGGATACAGTGAAAACTTCGGACACGGGCTGGGGCACGGTGTTGGTCTGGCGACTCATGAAGCCCCGCGTCTGAGCTACCTTTCCAATGATACCCTTAAATCTAGCATGGTCTTCACCATAGAGCCGGGGATTTACCTGCCGGGGTGGGGCGGAGTGCGAATTGAAGACGTGGTGGTGATGGATGGGGGCAAAGTCAGGATAATTTCCAAAGCCCGCAAAGTTGACCAACAGAAAGGAAATTGAATTGCTGAAAGCTGACCTTCACATTCATACTGAGTATTCCATGGACTGCAAAACGCCTCTGGAGAAAATAATCAATCGCTGTCTGGAGAAAGGGATAAACTGCGTTGCCATCGCAGACCATGATACTATTGATGGCGCACTCAAAATGCGGGAAATCGCCCCCTTTAAGGTGGTCATCGCCGAGGAGATATTAACTCCCCACGGCGAAATCATGGGCTTGTTCCTCAAAGAGGCGATACCCAGTGGTCTTTCCGTGGAGGAGACAATCGCCCGTATCAAAGCTCAGAACGGCTTGGTCTGTATCCCCCACGCCTACGACCTCTTCCGCCCCTCAGCCATCGGCGGCAAAATAATTGAGGAAATTGCTGATAAAATTGACGTGATGGAAGCCTTTAACGCCCGTTGCACTCTGATACGCAGTTCCACCAAGGCTCGCATTTTTGCCGAAAAACACGGTCTTCCCCAAAGTGCCGGCAGCGATGCCCATACCATTGATGAAATCGGTAACGCTTATGTTGAGATGCCCGAATTCAATGGCAGGGAGGACTTCCTTCACGCTTTAACCCGGGGTAAAATTGTGGGGCACCGCACCAATCCCCTGACCCATGTCAGCAGTGCTCTAGCTAAACTAAGAAAAGGATGAAGTAATGTACAAACTGGGCTGGTTTTCCACGGCGAGAGGCAAAGGCTCTCAAGGTCTGCTCAAAGCGGTTCAAAATAGTATCACTTCCGGCGAACTGAAGGCGACAATAGAGTTTGTTTTTTGCAGTCGCGACCCAGGCGAAGCGGAGCAAACAGATGTCTTTCAGAAAATGGTAGCTGACTACCAAATTCCCCTCATCACCTATTCCTATCGCAAGTTCAAGAAAAGTCGCGGCGTTACTACACCCGATGTCCCGGGTCCTCTCCCCGCCTGGCGGCTGGACTACGATAGGGAAATTATGGCGCGCCTCAAAGGCTTTAGCCCTG
This sequence comes from uncultured Dehalococcoidaceae bacterium, assembly GCA_964497695.1. Classification (GTDB taxonomy): domain Bacteria; phylum Chloroflexota; class Dehalococcoidia; order Dehalococcoidales; family RBG-16-60-22; genus JBGOXU01. Next base: position 17,496 of record CAZCEF010000004.1, read on the forward strand.
AACTGTGCGTTCTGGCAGGCTATATGCTTATCGTTGGTCCTGAGATGTGCCAGAAATACAATATGATCAACCTCCACCCCGCCGCCCCTGATGGACCAAAAGGCACCTGGCAGGAAGTCGTCTGGAAGTTAATCGCTGCCGACGCCAAGGAGACTGGCGTGATGATGCATCTGGTGACTCCGGAACTGGACCGAGGTCCGGTGGTAACCTACTGCAAATTCGCTATCCGTGGTAAAGCTTTTGATACGTACTGGAATGCAGTCAAAGAACGTTCTATAGAGCAAATTCAAAAGCAACAAGGCGAAAATAACCTTCTCTTCAAGACTATCCGCGAGCACGGCTACTTCCGCGAACTGCCGCTTATCACCACCACCATCAAAGCCTTTAGCGAGGGCAGAGTCAAAATCACGCCTGAGAAGAGAGTGGTTGACTCACGCGGCAGAACAATTAACGGCTACGACTTGACACAAGAGATTGACGAGCGGGTGAAGGGCGTTCTTCCATGATGAAGCCAAGGAGTTATAACGAGGTTATTTAGGAGCCACTAGAGCCACCGTGCCAATGGGTTGATTTGGACAATTTTGGACAGAAACAAGAATTTTTTAGGGAAACGAATCAAGCGTGAAAAAGGTAAATTAGCTTTGATTCGTTTTTAGAGTTATGTAAAGGAAGACCAGTGGAGTGTCCTTCAGCTGAAGGACGGGGATGACGGTAAAGCTACCTTTCCGCTTTAGAGACGAAGTTAGCAAGTGGTCTTGATAAGCAATCCACCTCCTTCTTAGATTCATCCGTTAGGACGCCGGCTTTTTCGGCTTGGCTTCCTTCTCCGGCTTGCGCAGAACCTCATCAATAATACCATACTCCACCGCCTGCTCTGGATTGAGATAGAAATCGCGGTCGGTGTCATGGATTA
>CAZCEF010000005.1:0-5926 GCA_964497695.1 uncultured Dehalococcoidaceae bacterium
ACTGCTCCCTGGGACTCTTATGAGGATTCGGGGCGCACTACCATACGGGATACCTTTCAAGATAGTTACAATATTGTCTATATGAAGGGCACTGGCTACGCCACCGGAAATTACACTGTCTCCTATTATGATGCCGGAGCCAACGGCGGGCAGAAAATCTACACGGAAAGCAATATCAGTGTTAATGGAAGTGGCATACTCAATAGCATGTACAACCTGACCAGCAACCCCGGCGTTACCCCCGGCACCTGGCATGCGCTGGTCCAGCCGTACTCGGGATACACACCCTTTCCGACCGACTACGATGCCGCCGCTGGTGCACCGGATACTTACGGGATTCTGGGTAATGATTCTTTCATTGTGGAGCCAAGTGCCATCCCGGAGTTCCCGACGATAATCACCGGTATTGCCGTGGCGGCAGCTTGCTTTGGCATTTACTACTGGATGAGAAGGAGGAGACTGAAGCATGTCAAAGCTTAGGATAGTCTTCATCATCTCAGTAGTTATTCTGGCAGTGCTCATTGGCTCAGTAATACTGAGTCCGATAACCACCGGTGCCAAATACAGCGAAGTCCAGCAGGAACAGCTCCTCAAGACCGATAAAGAGTGGATAATTGAGTTCAAAATCCTGAACCACGAAGGCAAAAGCCGGAAGTATACCATTACCGGACTGATTGATGGTCAGACCCGCCAGGAGGAAGTCAGCATTCCCAACGGCAGCCGGTTTACCTATATCCATCATATCTACCCTGCTCAGATTATTGAGAAAACCGTTACCTTTGCCATTTACAAGGAGGGGGAAGATATCCCCTTTGAGCAGATAACCTATCATATTGATTGAGTGGCTGAAATAACCTCACCCCCTCTGCCCCTATAAGATGTCCTTCTTAGACTCTCGCCGAGTACCCATCGTTCATTAAATTTTGGAAAACCCATCCCCCTAACCTCTTTACCTTAATAGGGGGTAAGGGTGTGAGGTTCACTTAACCAGAGTCATTTGACGAGCTAAGGCAAATTAAGTTAGACTTACTCAGGAAAATGAAGCAACAATCCGTCGTCCAAATCGCACCGAATGGCATCTTACTGCTCACACTTTCTCCCCCCTTCCCTCCCTCGCCTGAAGGATAAAGGGAAGGGGGTCTGGGGGTGGGGGTTGGCTCCCATCCATTTTCACCAAGCTTTTTCACCGGAAGGAAAAGATATATGGTTGCTAAATATAGTCCTCAGGAAATAGAGAAGAAATGGCAAAAGAAATGGGCGGATGACCGGCTTTATGAGGTCAGAGACGACGACCCGCAACCGAAATGGTACGCTCTGACGATGTTCCCCTACACCTCGGGGGACCTGCATATCGGGCACTGGTATGCTATGGCACCATCCGATGTCCACGCCCGTTACAAGCGAATGCAAGGCTTCAATGTCCTCCACCCGATGGGCTTTGACGCCTTCGGCATGCCGGCAGACAATGCCGCCATCAAGGCTGGCATTCACCCCGCTATCTGGACGATGCAGAATATTGAGAATATGCGCCGTCAGCTCAAAACCATCGGCGCTATCTACGATTGGAGTCGGGAGGTCATCAGCTGCCTCCCTGATTATTACAAATGGACGGAATGGTTCTTTCTGAAGTTCTATGAAGCCGGGCTGGCTTATCGCACCAAAGCTCCCGCCGTCTGGTGTCCGCAGTGCCAAGTCGTCCTCGCTAATGAACAGGTAGTCAACGGCGGCTGCTGGCGCTGTGGTACTCTGGTGACCCGCCGCGACCTAGAGCAATGGTTCTTCCGCATCACCAAGTATGCCGACGAACTCCTTGAGTTTGACGGTATTGACTGGCCCGAGCGCATCAAAATTATGCAGCGGAACTGGATCGGCAAGAGCTATGGCACGGAAATCTCCTTCGCCCTTGACCATCGGGGGGTCGCCGAAAAGGAAATCAGGGTCTTCACCACCCGACCTGACACCACTTTCGGTGTGACGTTCATGGTTCTTGCCCCAGAACATCCGCTGGTCGCCAAATTGACCGCACCCGCTAAGAAGGCTGAGGTTGAAGAGTATATCGCCCGCTCCCGACGTCTGAGTGAAATTGAACGCCTCTCCACCGAAAAGGAAAAGGACGGCGTCTTCATCGGCGCCTACTGCACCAACCGGCTCAACGACGAGAAAGTCCCCATCTGGATTGCCGACTATGTGCTCCTGAGCTACGGCACGGGCGCAGTGATGGGTGTTCCGGCCCACGATGAGCGCGATTTTGCCTTCGCCAAAAAATATAACCTGCCAATAAGAGTTGTCATTGCTCCGCCGGGGTGGCAGGGGGAAGAACTAGAAGCCGCCTATATTGAGCCGGGGGTCATGGTCAATTCGGGACAGTTCAATGGAATATCCAATGAGCAGGGTATTGGGGAGGTCTCCAAGTTCCTGGAGGTGAAGGGGTGGGGCAGGCGAACGGTCAGCTACCGTCTGCGCGACTGGTTGATTTCCCGCCAGCGCTACTGGGGCGCACCCATTCCCATTATCTACTGCCAGAAGTGCGGCATTGTCCCCGTCCCGGAGAAAGGCCTGCCGGTGCTACTCCCCAAAGAAGCTGAGTTCAAGCCCACCGGCGAATCGCCGCTGAAATACAACGAGAAGTGGGTGAATACCACTTGCCCCAAGTGTGGTGGTCCGGGCAAGCGTGAGACAGACACGATGGACACCTTTATGTGCTCCAACTGGTATTTCCTGCGCTACCTTAGCCCCCACCTTGATACTGCCCCCTTTGATACCAACAAAGTGAAAAAATGGATGCCAGTTGACCTTTATACCGGGGGTGCGGAGCACGCCGTGATGCACTTGCTTTACTCTCGCTTTTTCCTCAAGGCAATTCGAGATTTGGGGCTGGTTGACTTTGACGAGCCCTTTACCAAGCTCTTCAACCAGGGTGTGATTATCGCCCAGAAACAGAAAATGAGCAAGTCCAGGGGCAATGTCATCACCCCCGATGATTATGTCAATGAGGTCGGGGCTGATGCGGTGCGGGTCTACCTGATGTTCCTCGGACCGTGGGAGGAGGGCGGCGAGTGGGATGATAGCAATATCAGCGGCGTCACCAGATGGTTCAATCGCATCTGGAACCTAGCACTGCAACCATACCAGAAGAAAGAAGCCGCCCCTCTGGGGAAGCGAAAAGACAGCAAAGCGCTCCGTGACCTTCAGCGCATTACTCATCAGACCATAAGGAAGGTAACTGAGGATATTGATGGCTTCCACTACAACACCATGATTGCCGCTCTGATGGAATTTACCAACTACCTCGGTAAAGTCAAAGAAGCCGGCGTAGTTGCTAAAGCCGACTGGGAGGAAGCCATAAATATTCTGCTCCGGCTTATGGCACCGAGCACCCCTCACCTCGTCGAAGAGCTTTGGCAGCAGAAGGGCTACCAGTACAGCATCCATAACCAGAGCTGGCCCAAATGGGATGCGGCACTGGCGCAAGAGGAAGAAATTACCCTGGTCATCCAGATTAACGGCAAGGTGCGTGACCGCCTCTCTGTGCCCGCTTCCATCACCGAGGAAAAAGCCAGGAAACTCGTTCTGCAAAGAGAGCGAATCAAGGCTTACCTCAATAATAGAGAGGTAGTCAATATTATCTACGTCCCGGGGCGATTGATAAATATCGTGGTGCGCTAAAGAAATGAAGGTAAGCTTTATTGGGGGCGGGGCGATGGGGGAAGCCGTGCTCTCGGCTATCCTGAGTAAAGGTCTGAGCACTCCCAAGGATATCTGTGTCAGCGATATTAAGCCGGAGCGCCGCCAGTACTTAGCGGGTAAGTATAAGGTCTTGGTAACTGATAGCAATAGGGAAGCAATTGGGAAAGGTGAAATCATCGTTCTGGCAATTAAGCCGCAGAACCTGGCTGAGGTAATGACTGAGCTAAAGGGTCAGTTCCAGCCAAAGCAACTGGTCATCTCAATCATCGCTGGCGCCAGGCTGGATACTTTATGTCAGGAGCTGGCTCAACAAGCGGTGGTGCGGGTAATGCCTAATACCCCCGCCCAAGTCGGCGAAGGAATGAGTGTCTGGATTGCCACCCCTGAGGTGACTGAAGAGCAGAAGAAGCAGGCTGGTGCCATTTTGGGTAGCATGGGCAAAGAAATATATGTTGCTGATGAGAAATACCTTGACATGGTAACCGCAATAAGCGGGAGTGGTCCAGCTTATTTCTTCCTCTTTGTTGAGGCTCTGGTTGATTCCGCGGTGCAGATTGGTTTGCCCCACAATATTGCTGAGCAACTGGTGCTACAGACCCTGATTGGCGCTACTGAACTGCTCAAGAAGTCCGGTAAGTCCTCTGCCGAACTGAGGAAGCAGGTTACTTCCCCTAGCGGCACCACAGCGGCGGCTCTGGCACAATTTGAAAAGGGCGCCTTCAATAATCTGGTTCGCCAGGCAGTGGTCGCCGCCTATAATCGGGCAAAAGAGCTAGGCAAGTAACCTCGCTCTAAAGCTCTATCTGCATTTGGGCGCTTCGGACTATCATTGCGACTCTTCTGAGAAAGGGAAGCAATCCCCATAGGTTATTTCTTGAGATTGCCACGTCGTCCCTGATTGTATCGGGGCTCTTCGCAATAACAATGAAGAAGAAAGTGTTCAATATTTTCTAAATATTCAATATTTTAGGTATTGACAAAACACACAAAATAGTTTAGACTTAACCTAGATCAATTAATGGAGACGCTGATGAAAACAGAAACACATGCCAAGGAGATGCAGTTTGTGGAAGAAGTTGGTATGGCTTTTGAGCAGACCGGCTTACCGCGGATGGCAGGTAGAATCTTTGGCTGGCTGCTTATCGCCGACCCGCCCCACCAGTCCCCCGACCAGTTGGCTAAGGCAGTCCTTGCCAGCAAAGGTTCCATCAGCAGTATGACCCGACTTCTCATTCGGACTGGCCTCATTGAACGGTTCACTATGCCTGGTGTCAGACATGACTATTTCCGCGTCCAGAAAGATGCCTGCCGTCGGATGATTGGACATGGTGTGGAAGATGAAATCAAGATGATGCACCGCCTTGCTCACCATGGTCTCGAATTACTGGGCAACAGGAAGCGGACCCCGAAGTGGCTTAAGGAAATGGAGGAATGGTATGCCTTCCTGGAGCGCGAGTTTCCGGCACTGCTAGACCGCTGGGCGCGTGAAAAGAAAAGCAAATAATCCCTTGTGGAGGGTTTTAGTCATGAAAAAACTGGGAATAATTACTGGTCTCCTGATGACAATTCTCATATTGGTCGCGCTTACCGCCTGCCAGAGCGGGGAGGCAACAACCCAACAGCAACTCGTCAAGGTAGTGCGCGGGGACTTGACCGTGACTATCAATGGTAATGGCAGCATCCAAGCCGCGCGCGAAGCCAAGCTGAGCTTCGGCACCACTGGTAAAATCGCCAAAATCAGCATAGACAAGGGTGACGAAGTTAAGAAAGGACAGGTCATCGCCACGCTGGATACCAGCGCTCTGGAACTGGCACTGACCCAAGCCCAAGTCGCTCTGACACAGGCACAGCTAACCCAACAATCCACTGAATATGAACTGAAATTGACCAAAGATAAGAAAGATACCTTAGACCTAGCCCTGCTTAATGCCCAGATAAACCTGAGAACAGCAAAGTATAACCTAGACAAAGCGAAAGACGTCTACCGCTGGCCCGAAGTTGAAGAGGCTCAGGCAGAAGTAGATAGGGCGCGGAGCTTTCTACAGTATGCTCTGGATGGTCTAGCTGAGGCATCTACTCCTAACGAGGTAACGATGTGGACTAATACTGTTGCCCGGGCTCAGGCTAATCTGGACGCGGTGGAAACTAAGCTGAAAGCCCAGCTTGCCGGCTACGACACCGAGGAAGTCGCCATCAAGAAAATGCAGGTGGATGCCGCCGAGATGGCGTTATCCCAAGC
>CAZCEF010000005.1:6026-11456 GCA_964497695.1 uncultured Dehalococcoidaceae bacterium
TGCCCAATGTGGTGGGTGGGGTGGTGCTTTATAATGTCAAGATAAACTTTGATGTCCCCGGCGATACTGGTATCAAGGTTGGGATGAGTGCTTCGGCAGACATCATTACCAGCCGGCGCAGCAACGTGCTTCTGGTGCCAAGTCGCGCCATCACCCAGGACAGCCAGGGTAAGCCAGTAGTCAAGGTCACGGTCGGTCAACAAATAACGGAAAGACCGGTGGTAGCTGGCATTACCGATGAAATCAACACCGAAATTGTCAGTGGGCTAGCCGAAGGCGAGACAGTAGTCGTGGAAAGCCGTGTTAAACCCAAACCGTCCGGAGGATTACTGCAGTGATTGAGCTGGAAAACGTCACCAAGATTTACCGCATGGGTAAAGTTGAAGTACCTGCCCTCCGCGGCATAGACCTCACCATTGACAAGGGGGAGATGGTCGCCATTGTTGGCGCCTCCGGCTCAGGAAAGTCCACATTGATGAACATCATCGGCTTCTTGGACAAACCGACGTTGGGGAAGTATATGCTGGAAGGAATTGATGTCAGCCGACTCAGCGATGACAAGCTAGCTGAGATGAGGAACCGAAAAATCGGCTTCGTCTTCCAGACTTATAATCTCCTCCCCCGCGCCACGGCTTTGATTAATGTGGAACTGCCACTGATTTACAGCCGCGGTGGGCAGCGGCGCAAACGGAGTCGGGAAGCTCTGGAGCGGGTGGGGCTAGGTCCGCGAGCCAATCATAAGCCGGCTGAGCTTTCCGGCGGCGAACAGCAGCGGGTCGCTATTGCCCGCGCCCTAGTCAACAAGCCAGCTATCATCCTGGCTGATGAGCCCACTGGCAATCTGGACAGCATCTCGGCAGGCGAAATCATCACCATCTTTTGCCGTCTGAACCTAGAGGGCATCACCATAGTCCTGGTCACCCACGAGACGGAAATTGCCCACCAAGCTAAACGTATCATCCGGCTTCATGATGGCAGGGTCATCAGCGATGAGAAGGTAAAAAGAGACGCCAACGCTATCTGCGAAAGGGAGTCTAAACAAAAGTGAAGTTTGTTGACTCAATTACCATTGCCATAAGGTCGTTATTTGCCAATAAACTGCGCTCTTCCCTGACGATGCTGGGCATAATCATCGGGGTGGGTGCCGTCATTACCCTCATGTCATTGGGTAGAGGTGCTCAGGAAACTATCACCGCTACTTTCCAGGAACTGGGCACTAATGTTGTCTATGTCCAGCCACGCAACCCCGATGCCCCGGGACTGGTAGGATTGTCCCCCGCCTTCAATACCCCCACTCTGACCATAGCTGACGCTGAGGCGATTGCTGATGTCCGCTCGGTTCTGGGCACCGCCCCCACCAACGAAAACTTTGCTGAAGTTGCCTATGGTGAAGACAGCTCCGTGGCGGTAATACACGGCAGCACTCCGGGGTACCTGAGAATACTCAGCCATACTATTGCCTCTGGTGAGTTTATTTCCGACCGCAATGTGGCGACCCGAGATGAAGTTATTGTCCTCGGCGCTAAGGTAGCCAAAGACCTCTTCGGCGATAAGGAGGCGGTGGGACTGAAGGTCAGAATCAAGGGAAAGCAGTTTACCGTTATCGGCGTACTGAATCCCAAGGGCGGGGCTTTCTTTGGCTTCAGCATGGACGACATCGTGATAGTGCCGATAACCACTTACCAGACCAGACTGTTTGCCCAAAAGACAGCTACTGGTGAGGATGCCGTCCAGTCCATCTCGGTTCAGGTGGCTAGCTCTGATGCCATTGAGGATGTGAAAGAAGAAATTGAAAGAATCCTGCGCCGGCGCCACCGCCTTGCTGAAGACGAGGAAAACAACTTTGCTATTTTTACTCAAGAGCAAGCGCTGGGGGTATTTCAGCAGATAACTGGCATCTTTACCATCTTCCTCGGGGCGCTGGCTAGCATTTCCCTAGTGGTAGGCGGCATTGGTATCATGAACATCATGCTGGTCTCGGTAACCGAGCGCACCAGAGAGATAGGTATCCGTAAAGCCGTTGGTGCTAAAAGAAGGGACATTTTGTTGCAGTTCCTGCTTGAGGCAGCCACATTAAGCTTTGTCGGGGGCGGTATCGGGATAATCGGGGGATGGCTGTTGGCAAAGCTGATTTCACAAATAGAAGCCGGCGGTATTACCCTTAACGCCGTCGTCTCACCGGATATTGTGATTCTAGCGGTCTCGGTCTCAATTGGCATCGGGCTCATTTCAGGAATCTACCCAGCAATGAGAGCCGCCCGACTGAACCCCATTGACGCCCTGCGCTATGAGTAGATAAGATGTGGTAGAATAGGAACGGCAATGAACTGGCTGGATATTGTTATTCTTGTTATCCTCGGTATCTCGGTTTTATCCGGTCTTAAAGTCGGGATTATCCGGGGCGTCCTGTCGCTCACCGGACTAATTGTTGGTGTTATCCTGGCGGGGAGATTTTACGCTGACCTTGCTACAGAACTGACCTTTATCCAGCAGGAAAATATCGCCCGAATCGCCGCTTTTGCCATTATCCTGATTGGCATTATGATAGTTGCCGGCATAGTGGCGTCAGTGCTGAAGTGGGTGACCTCAGCCATCATGCTGGGCTGGGTGGACCATCTGGGCGGTGCCGTTTTCGGGCTGGTGATGGGCGCCCTCTTCTGCGGGGCAATACTAGCTATCTGGGCAGGTCTACTCGGCGTCAGTGGACCAATCGCAGAGTCAGGTCTGGCGAGATTTTTGCTGGACAAGTTCCCGATAGTGCTGGCGCTTCTCCCCGACGAGTTTGACAAAATACGACCGTTCTTGCAGACACCTAAGGTTTAGTTCACAGATTAAGTGACTTTCGGGGTCTCACCCGGATGCAGCTTCTTCCACTTTGCCAGTAGCTCTTCCCGGGTTTCTTTATGTGCCGGGTCGGGGACGCAGGAATCAACCGGACAGACAGCGGCACAGCGTGACGATTCGTAAGAACCAACACATTCCGTGCACCGTTCCGGGTTAATCACGTAAATTGTCTCACCTTCACTGATAGCTTGATTGGGACATTCTGGTTCACAGGCACCGCAACTGATGCAGTCTTCGGTAATCTTGTAAGCCATAAATTTAACCTCCTGATTTTAAATTAGGGGCTAACGCCCCCTCTTAAACACCCCAACACTCTTGTAGGCTTCATTGCCCGAGGATTTTTTCCCTTTCTAAGGAAGGTGCGACGTTAATTGACGCTATACCCTCCCTTTACACTTTTCCCTCAGCGCTTCGGCGACGTGTTTGGGAACAAGGTCATTAATATTGCCATCAAGGCAGGCGACCTCTTTCAGCAGGCTGGAACTCAAGAACTGGTACTCCTGGCTTGCCATCAAACAGACCATATCCAGGTCCTTGGACAGCTTGCGGTTCATCATTGCCATTTCAAACTCTTTTTCAAAGTCAGCGTTCATTCTCAGCCCGCGTATCATTACCTTGGCGCCTACTTGCTTGGCAAGGTCAACGGTAAGCCCCTGGAAAGCCCTCACTTCAACATTGGGCAAGTGAGCCACTGCCCTCTTCGCCAGCGCCACCCGCTCCTCAGCGGTGAAGAAGAGGTTCTTGTCTGATTTCTCAAAGACTGCCAGGATTATCCGGTCAAAAATTTTGGAAGCACGCGTCACAATATCCAGATGTCCATTGGTTATCGGGTCAAAAGTGCCGGGGTAAATGGCAATAGTCAAAGGCTGACCTCCTTCTGGTATACCGCAATAACACTATCGCCGTGTCGATGTTCTTTTACCATCTTTAGGAGTCCATAAGCTGATTCCAGAGAGAAGTGTGGCGAATGTGTCACTACCACTACGGTATTCCTCCCGACAAGCTGAGAAGCTGACACTTTGTCTATCACGTCGCCAATTGTCCTATCAGCATAAGGCGGGTCCATCAAAATGATACTGTACACTTTATCCAGAAAGGTAAGCGCTTTTGACACGCTAACACAATAAACGTGGGCTTGCTCTGACAGACCCGTCTTTGTTAAATTTTCTTTAATTATAGCACAATGGCGCGGCTCACGTTCAACAAAGTCCACCCATCCTGCCCCCCGGCTCAAGGCTTCAATACCCAGTGCTCCGCTCCCCGAATACAAATCAAGTACCAGCGACCAGTCACTCGTCATGTTCTCTAAAATAGCGAAAATAGCGCCACGGACTAAATCGGTCGCCGGGCGGATACCGGTACCTTTGGGGACTTTGAGGTGACGCCCTTTCGCTTTACCGGCAATAACTCGCATAATAAAACCCGATATAGGATAGCCACCGGGGACTTAATTGTCAATTATTGCAGAAAGACATGTGAATCAACCTCAACCCTACCCCCTCCTAACAACAGAGGGGGTGTCAAGGAAAGCGAGGACTTCCCTCTTCCTAAAAACTCCTCTTTCTCCGGCGAGGGGAAAGGGCTAAGGGATGGGGGTCAGGTGCCTATGAAGCCGAGTAGTTAAAGAGGCTAATTGGAAAAGATAAACACCGCTACTGGCTGCGCAGGCAAATTTTACCTTTCAAAGGCAAAACACCAAGCTCAACCATAATTGCCCCGCAGCCAACGGTGTTAATTAGCGTATCCCCCCCCGAACCAGTCAATTTCCGAGGGCTATTGCTTTGCTGCCGCCGGAGTGGTCGGTGCCTGTTGCGATGCTGCTGTCTTGGTTACCGGAGGCGTTACCGTCTGCCGACGATGACTGAAGAGCGGACGGCGCAGGAATGACGGGACATCCAGCTCGTCCTCACTCTTTAAGCCTCTGAGCAATTTCTCAACCTCATCATCACTGACGCCCTCGGTCATACCAAGCTTAGCCGTGAAGCCGGTGGCAATGAGGGTAATCCGAACATCACTGCCGGTCGTCGGGTCAAAGGCAACACCGAAAATGATATTGGCATCCCGGTCAACTGATTCCTTGATTACCTCAGCCGCTTCATTGACCTCAAACAGGGTTAAGCTGTTATCGCCGACAACGTTGAAGAGTACTGCCTTTGAGCCGGTGATGGAAACATCCAGCAACGGACTGGCTAGGGCTCGCTTTGCCGCATCCACGGCTCGGTTCTGACCAGATCCAACGCCAATTGACATCCAGGCTGGACCAGCATCCTTCATTACCGCTTTGACATCAGCAAAGTCAAGGTTTATTAACCCGGGTACGGTGATGACCTCAGCAATCGCCTGAACGCCATGGCGCAGGACATCATCTGCCATCTTGAAGGCACTGTCCACCGTCGTCTTCTGGTCGCACAGGTCCAGCAGACGGTCGTTGGGGATAATAATCAGGGTATCAACCTTAGTTATCAGGTTATTGATACCTTCCATTGCCACCTTGGCGCGGTGAGTCCCTTCAAAGCTGAAAGGCTTGGTCACTACCGCAATGGTCAGCGAACCGCCCTGCTTGGCAATTTCCGCGACTATCGGCGC
>CAZCEF010000005.1:11556-18199 GCA_964497695.1 uncultured Dehalococcoidaceae bacterium
CCACAGCCGATAACTTTGATTTTGGCTGGACTAGTGACAAAACTTGTTTTTGCCATCTTCCCTCCTCCTTTGCTTTTGGAGTTTTCTATTCTTCAATTGCCTAACGGAACCACCGGAAGAACCTGGTAACCAGACTTCGGAGCACTGAGCCAAATCCACCCGTCTCCCAGCTCTGGCGGTGACCACCCACCGCGTACTTGGCACCCCAGAGTACCAGCCCGACGCCAGTGGCGTAAGCCGGGTCGCAGAGAACATCGCTGATGCCGTAGATATTGGTGGGAGCACCAACCCTTACCGGCATTTGCAGAATATCGCGCCCGAGGGCATCAATGCCCGGCAGATTTGAGCTACCACCGGTAAGCACCAGACCAGCGGCGACTGTCTTCTTGTATTCGGCGCTGGGCAGTTCCAGTACAATGAGCTTCAGCAGTTCCTCAACACGAGCGCGAATAATATCACAGAGGTCCTGATAAGAGACACCGTGCCCATCCTGAGATATCGCGGTAGGGGCTTGTTCCTTAGACTCGTAGACTGGCATAACACTACCATACCTCTTCTTCATTTCCTCGGCAACATCAAAGGGTAGACCCAGACCAATCGCAATATCCCTGGTGAACTGATAGCCAGCGACTGGTATTACTGAGGTATGGTAGATACTGCCATCTTTGAAAACAGCAATGTCAGTCGTACCGCCACCTATGTCTGCCAAAATGACCCCGGTGTCTTTTTCATCTTCACTTAGGACGGCTTCACTGCTGGCTAGTGGCTCAAGAACAAGCTCATCAATATCAATGCCAACACCGCGCACACATTTCACGAGGTTCTGGACTGAAGTCACTGCCGCCGTAATGAGGTGGGTCTCAACATCAAGGCGGAAACCATGCATGCCTACCGGGTTCTTGACGCCCACCTGCCCGTCTACGGCATAGGCGCGCGGGATAATATGGAGGATTTTCCGGTCATTGGGAACTCTGATGCTCTGTGCGGCTGCCATGACTCGCTTGAGGTCATCACTTCGCACGAGACGGTCGTTACGGGTAATGGCTACCACGCCACGGTTATTTAAAGAGGCGATATGTCTTCCAGTGATACCAATATAGGCGGATTCAATCTTGTAGTTACTGGCTTGTTCCGCTCTGCTTACTGATTCGCGGATTGTTTCTTTGGCTTCATTGATGTTGACCACCATCCCCTTGTGCAAACCACTTGACGGCACGACGCCGACGCCAACAACACGCAGTGGACCATTATCACTGACATCGGCAACTATAGTGGCAACTTTGGTGGTGCCGACATCAATAGCCGTAATTATCTTGCTTTTCATCTAACCCTCCTCTTTTGATTCTGTTTAGTTGACTATCTTCCGTCCTTTACATCGGCAGACCTCACCTCCTTCAAGTCCATTACCCCCTCTACTGAGTTTAGGCTGAAGCAAACACCATCCTGAGTTTCTGTATCAAAGCTGGCTTCTTCCAGGTTACTGCCTTTACCTCAGCAAGAATGCTCTCAATTACCGCACTCGGGTCGTAACAGTCATCAGCGATAGTGCGTTCCGCTGACCGCAGTTTGGCACTCCGACTGCGCGGGTTATTGGCAATTTCTTCTGGAGACGGCGTGATGACCTTCTTATTGACCAGCCTTATCCGAGCCTTATGACCACAGATGCAGACCGGAGTCCCTGGCGGACAGACGCAGCCACGTGCCTCCCCCTGCAGGAACTGCTTGACAATGCGATCTTCCAGGGAGTGATAGCTGATGACCACCAGTCTCCCCTCAAATCCAAGTAAGTCCACCGCCTGTTTCAGCGCACTCTCCAAGTTCTCCAACTCTCTGTTCACCGTGATGCGCAGTGCCTGAAAAGTGCGGGTGGCGGGGTGAATTTTCCCCCGCCTGCCACCCACCGCCCGCTCCACAATCCTGGCGAGGTGAAGGGTGGACTTTACCGGGCGCTCCCGGACAATGGCATGGGCGATGCGCCGACTAAGGAGCTCTTCACCATACTTACGGATGATTTGAGAAAGCTCAACTTCAGAATAGCCATTGACTATGTCCGCCGCGGTCAATTCTTGGGAAGGGTTAAAGCGCATGTCCAGCGGGGCATCAATTTGAAAGCTAAACCCGCGGCTGGCATCTTCCAGTTGAAGTGAAGAAAGCCCCAAGTCAAATAAGATGCCATGGACCGGAAAAAAATCATACTTAATGGCGATTGCCTGCAGATTGGCGAAATTATCGTTGACTAGGAGGGTGGAATCTTTCCAAGCCTCCAGTCTCTGGCGGGCAACTTCTAACGCTTTTGGGTCAGCATCAATCCCGAGTAACTGTCCGCCCGGTGAACTGTGCTCTAAAATCGCCAGAGCGTGTCCACCACCCCCTACCGTACCGTCTATGTAGCGGCCCCCGGGCTGGACTGCCAGCGCCTTAATAGTCTCTTGGAGCATGACCGCGATATGGGTCGTGCGAGAGGGCTCAGCGCTCATTACCGCTTCTCCAAGCTCTCTATTATCTGCCAGGCGCGTTCCTGACTAACAGTTTTCTCTTCTTCCCAATGCTCCTTGTTCCAAATCTCCAGATAAGTATTAGCGCCAGCGATGACAACTTCATCCACAATCCCAGCGTATTCTCTCAGCGGTGCAGGGAGTGCCACCCTACCCTGCCCATCCACATAAAGGTGAAAGGCGGTGGCGAAAATAGCCCGGTTCAGCCGCCGTATCTTAGCTGTTGGCGTCACTGAACCACCAGTAAGTGATTCCGCCAGCTTCTTCCACCCGGATAGTGTATAAGCATTGATACACTTCTCTGCTCCCGGGGCTAAGACGACACCATCCTTCAGTTCCCGGCGGAACCGGGGTGGGATGGGTACCCTTCCCTTCTCATCTATCTTGTAAGTAAACTCACCAAAAAACATTTGACGACAATATTCCCCCTATTTCCCCACAATCTACCACGATTTACCCATTCTTATAACACGACTAACTCCATTTGTCAATACCCTTTGGGCAAAATTTCCAAAAATTTTTTGCACCTGTTTGGCTATTGCTCCAATATGTGGTAAAATAAAATTTGTCCTTTCAGGCTTTACCTATGTTTCCCCCTTACTTTGGAAAGGGGTAATTTGGTATAAGATGAAGATTAGAGCCGGTATACTCACCATAAGTGATAAGGGTTTTCGCGGCGAGCGGCAGGACCTGAGCAGCCAAGCAATCCGTGAGTACCTCGGGCGACTGGATAGTCAGATAGTCAAGTACGAGATTGTCCCGGACGAGATGGACATTATCAGCCATAAGCTTGCCGAATGGGCGGATGAAGGTAAAATTGATGTCATTATCACCACTGGCGGCACTGGCTTAAGCCAGCGTGATGTCACTCCCGAAGCCACTTTATCAATTGTGGAGAAGGTTGTGCCCGGCTTCAGTGAAGCGATGAGAATAAAAACACTGGACAAGACCCCGATGGCAATGTTGAGTCGCGCTACAGCAGGAGTCCGCGGCAAGTGCCTGATTATCAACCTGCCGGGTAACCCTAAAGCGGTCAGCGAGTGCCTGGAGGTAATACTGCCGGCAATTACCCACGCCATTGAGATTATTACCGGAGTGGCCACCGAGCATGTGGTCAAAGGGGAAGGGAAGTCCTGATGCGCATTGATGTGCTCACCTTATTCCCACCGATGTTTGAAACATTATTCAGCCAGAGCATTTTGAAGCGGGCGATTGAGCAGAAGATAGTGCGGATAAATCTGGTCAATTTCCGCGACTATGCTCATGATAAGCACCACACCGTTGATGATTATCCTTACGGCGGCGGTCCGGGAATGGTGCTTAAGCCGGAGCCAATCTTTGAAGCCGTTGATGCCATAAAACTGACCATCAGTCCTGAGGACACCTGTCCGGCCCCGATTATCCTTCTGTCACCCCAGGGGCGGCCCTTCAACCAGAAAGTGGCTCACGAGCTTGCCAGATACAACCACCTGATTCTCATTTGCGGTCATTATGAGGGAGTGGACGAGCGGGTGCGAGAGCACCTGGCGACCGATGAAATCAGCATCGGCGATTACGTGCTTACCGGCGGGGAGCTGCCAGCGATGGTGGTGATAGATGCCGTGGTCCGGCTATTGCCCGGCGTTTTGGGCTCCGAGGTATCAGCAACAGAAGAGTCCCATGTTGACGGATTGCTGGAGTATCCTCAATACACCCGACCACCGGTTTACCAGGGCTGGGCGGTGCCCGAAATTTTACTTTCTGGAAATCACGCCCAGATTGCTAAGTGGCGCCGTGAGCAGGCAATTAAGCGCACCCTGGAACGCCGACCCGAGCTACTCGAAAAAGCCACTTTTACCCCGGAAGAAAAACGACTTGTTGCAAAATTGCTCACTTCTGAGGCAAAATAGATACTGTCAGACAAGGAGTCTTAACGTGAATATTGAAGCATTGATACCGGTGAAAGAAAATCACAAAATTCTTGACATCGCCCCCGGCGACACGGTCAGAGTGAGCACCAAGGTGGTAGAAAGTGGTAAAGAACGCATTCAGCCCTTCCAGGGAGTCGTTATCCGGATAAAGCGGGGCGGGGCGGGTGCCAGTTTTACCGTCCGGCGCGTTGCTTATGGCGTTGGCGTGGAACGCACTTTCCCCTTCCACTCCCCGCTCGTGGATAAGGTGGAGATTATACGACACGGTAAGGTGCGTCGTGCCAAGCTCTACTATTTGCGCGCTCGAAGCGGCAAGGCGGCACGTCTCAAGGAGAAACGATTAATCCGCGTTGAGGGTGAGATGGAGGAACCGGTCCAAGAAGTGGCTCAACCCGAAGCCGCCGTGGAGGCACAGACTCCAGCCCAACCCGAGGCGCCACCAACTCCAAGCGCTGAGAAACCGCCAGAGCAGAAATAGTCTCACCGAACTTTCCCTAGCCCCCTCTCCTTTCAGGGAGAGGGGGAATTGTTTTAAGACTCACCCCTTTTCATGGTGGGCGGAAAATTTTATAATTAGACCGCCGTGATGTATGCCGAGGTCAGTGTCAATTCGCCAGCCGCTCAGCGCCAGACATTCAGCTATGCCCTACCTCCTCACCTGAACGTCCAAATCGGGCAGGCGGTTTTTGTCCCTTTCGGCGAGAAGATTCTGCAGGGCATTGTTCTGGAAATAACCCCCATCCCAGCCTTTCCCAATGTCGCCGAAATCAAAGAGATAGATGATGTCATTGACCCCTCCCCCCTTCTGTCCCCCGCTCACGTAGCACTTGCCCGCTGGATAAGTGAATATTACCTTTCCCCGCTTTTTGATGCCGTTGCGCTGATGCTACCGCCCGGATTTGAGCGCAAAGCACTCACTTTTGTTTCACTAACACCGGAATATGAAAAACATGACCTTGCCTCTTTACCACCAGAGGTAAACAAGCTCATTGAACTACTCCGGGGCAAGGAAAGAATCAATCAAAAAGCACTGGAAAAGCGTTTTGGGGAGAGAAAAACACAGGACATGGTGTCAGGGCTGGTGAGAAGGGGAATCCTAACCCGGAGCTATCAACTGGAGCCGGTCAAGGTCAAGCCAAAAAAAGTGCCCTATTTGCGCCTCGCCATTGCTTCCAGCCAGGCTAAGCAAATCGCCAACCAGCTCAGCACCAAAGCAAGGAAACAAGCCGTCCTCCTCAACTTCCTAGCCGAGCATCCCGAACCTGTGCCGTGGTCAGAGGTCAGAACCAAGCTGAACACCAGCAAAAGCACGGCTGACGTCTTGGCTGAAAAAGGCTTTGCCTCTTTTGAGGAGATTGAGGTGAAGCGTGAGCCAGTTTCCCTCCAAGATATCACCCCCACTTCCCCCCTCAAACTCACCTCTACTCAGGCATCAGCCTTCCAAATAATAAAAGAAGCTCTACATAAGAACCAGCCCAGAGTCTTCCTCCTTCATGGCGTTACCGGCAGCGGCAAGACGGAGATTTATCTACAGGCGCTGGCGGAGGCAGTCAAGCTGGGCAAAAAAGGAATCGTCCTCGTCCCGGAAATTGCCCTGACTCCTCAGACCATTGAGCGCTTCGCCGCACGCTTTCCGCATAAGGTTGCTATCCTGCACAGCCGGCTCACTCCTGGCGAGCAATTTGATGAATGGCGTCGCATAAAATCAGGGGAATTTGATGTAGTGATTGGTCCCCGTAGTGCCCTCTTTGCACCCCAGCCCAACCTCGGACTGATTGTCATTGACGAGGAGCATGAGTGGACTTATAAACAGGATGACAAATCGCCACGCTACCATGCCCGCGATGTCACCATCAGACTGTCAGAACTGACCAAGTCAGTGGTGGTACTGGGCAGTGCCACACCTGATATCACCAGTTATTTCTACGCGCAAAAAGGCGATTATCATTTGCTTTGGCTCCCCGAAAGAGTTGTCCCCACCGAAGGCGCAACCTTACCGCAGGTGGAGATAGTGAACCTCCGCGAAGAACTCAAAGCAGGCAATCGCAGCATTTTCAGTCGTCCGCTGACACAGGCTACCGTCAAAGCCCTGGCAAGTAGTGAGCAGGTGATTTTGTTCTTAAACCGGCGGGGTGGGGCAACCTTCGTTCAATGCCGACACTGCGGTTTTGTCATTCGCTGCCGGCGCTGTGAAATCCCCATGACCTACCATATTGATGAAGATTTACTGGTCTGCCA
>CAZCEF010000006.1:0-7002 GCA_964497695.1 uncultured Dehalococcoidaceae bacterium
CCGCCGCTTGCTGTCGCCATCTTCTTCGTTAAGGGCACGGCGCCCCCGGAGTTGAACATAAGCATGAATGAAATCATCAAGGGCGTCTGGCCCTTCGTCTTTTTGATTATGGTGGGGCTGGCGCTCTGCGTCGCCTTTCCGGAAATAATTCTGTGGTTACCAGCTCAGATGATAGCTTAGCGGAAATAACAAGTAAGCGACATTTTGCGGCAGGGCTATATTAGAAGTCCAGTCCGTTAAGAAATATAGCCCTGTTTTATGAGTAATTCGGCAACCAGGACGGCACCCCGGGCGGCACCCATCTTGGTGTTGTGGGAGACCAGTACGTACTTGATGCCGTTCTCTAGGACGCCATCCTTCCTGATTCTCCCCACCACCGTCGCCATGCCGTTATCAGTATCGCGGTCAAGGCGGGGCTGGGGGCGGAAGGGGTCAGTGTGTACCACTATCATCTGCTGCGGGGCGGAGGGAAGCCCGGAGCCCTTAAGCCCGGCAAACTCCTGCATCACCTTGGCGACATCGGCTGGCTCACAGGATTTCTGTGTTGAGACAAAGACGGCTTCGGTGTGCCCTTCCCTCACGTTGACGCGGGTGCAGGTGCAGCTGACCGAGAAAGATGCTGGCTGAATTGTCTCGCCGCTCAGTGTGCCTAAAATCTTCTGTGTTTCCCGCTGGACTTTCTCCTCCTCGTTGGGAATATACGGTATGACGTTATCCAGAATGTCAAGTCCAATCACACCTGGACTGCGCCCGGCGCCGGATAACGACTGCAGTGAAGTCATTATTACTGACTTGATGCCGAAGGCGTCATAGATGGGCTTCAAGGTTATGGCTAGCCCGATGGTAGTGCAGTTTGGGTCGGGTGTGATGAAGCCCTTCCACTCGCGGGCTTTCCTCTGCACCTTGATTAGTGCTGCCTGTTCGGAGTTAATGCCCGGAATTAGGACAGGCACGTCCTTCTCGTAGCGGAAGGCAGAAGCTGTGCTGATGACCGGCCTGGTGGCGGCAAACTTCGGCTCCAGAATCTGCGCCTGTTCCGACTCAACCGCTGAGAAGACAACGTCGACGTTCGCGACATCCATCTCCGCTGCAAGCTGGACGGGGATACCCATGACTTCAGCGGGGGCTGGTTCATCACAGAACCAACGGAAGCTGCCCGTCTTGGGGTTAGTGAGAGCGTCTTTGTAGCTTTGTCCAGCGGACCTCTCGGAAGCTGCCAGCGTGGTCACTTTTATCCAGGGGTGCTTGTCCAGGGCAACAATAAACTGCTGACCAACAATGCCGGTAGCACCAACGATTGCCGCTCGTAACATCTTATGCCTCCCCGTGTCTGCGAAATAGCCGTTTCGTAGTTTTTCTATATTATACCCTAAGGGTTACCGAACCACAATTTCTGTCTCGCATTTAGCCGCAGTCCAAAACGCAGGCTTGACATTCGTGCTATAATACTAAGCGAGTGTTGAAGCTATTCCATGTGGCGTCGGCTTCACATCTTTCCGGTATTCGCGGTTAACGATTTCTGGGAATTGTCAGGAAAATCGGGTTAAGGGGGTGATAGCTTTCAGCAGTAAAAAAGTGTGATTGGTATGGTTCCAAAATTTTTGGGAGGGTAAAATGAAAAGAATTCTAGCTTTTATCGTTGTGGTGGTATTACTTGGCAGTTTGATTGCCATTGGCTGCGCACCAAAGCCAGCCCCAGCACCGGCTCCAGCTCCAGCCCCAGCACCAGTTCCCACGCCAGCACCAGCTCCAGCGCCGGCACCCGCACCGAAGCCGGCACCAACGCCAACCCCGACTCCGGCGCCAACCCCAGCCCAACCGCCGAAGGCAATCACTCTGAACGGGCAAGGGCATAGCCCGGCAACTTCCGAGATGTACATAACAATGGTCAGATGGAGCGAAAGAGCGACTCAAGCCAGCGCTGGCCGTCTGGTTCTAAAGCCCCAACCCGCCGGTGGCATTGTCCCGGCAACCAAAGAGTTTGATGGCATCCACGGCGGCAGTCTGGACTATGCTTTGACGGCGGTCACTTACTGGATGGACAAATTCCCCGCTGCTGGTCTCTTCACCTTTACCATTGGCGGACTCTCTCCAGTAGAGCAAATGCTCTGGCATCTTCAGGGCGGAGGCAATGACCTGCTCCAGAGAATGATCAAGGACTACAATGTCATCACAGTTCCGGGCTTCATTGGCTCCCCGGAGATATTCCTTAGCACTACGAAGCCGCTGAAGACACTCGCTGATGTCAAAGGGCTGAAAATCCGCACCGCTGGTGATGATGGGGTCTGCTTCACCAAGATGGGTGCCTCCGTGGTCTCAATGCCCCCGGGAGAAGTCTATGAAGGTATGAAGCGCGGCGTCATTGATGCCTTCCAGCTGAGCACTCCCGCCGTAGACTACTCCATGGCGATGCACGAGGTAGTGAAAAATATTTACCTCTCTCCCGTGCGTCAACCTTCGGAATATCACGCCTATCTGTTTAACAAAGATGTCTGGAATAACAAGCTCGCCGCCGACCTCAAAGTTCTGATACAAGACGCTATTCTAGCCGAGGCATGGCAGTACTATGCCCTGATAACTAAGTTGGATAGAGTGGCAGTCGAAAAATACCGAGCCTATGGTGTTACCGTGGCGCCAATTCCAAAAGAGATAGAAGACGAAATGGTGAAACAAGCCGAGGCTTTGTATGCTGAGCGGTCCGCCAAAGACGCGTTCTATGCCGAGGTGCTAAAGTCAATGCGTGACTTCCAGAAGGCAGTGAAAGAATTCTTCCCTCGCCTCTAGGTTTCGGTCCGGTCCCCCTTCGGGGTTCACTCGGAGGGGGACCTCATTTAAACAGGCATGAAGAAAATAATAAAGTTCATTGAGGCTACCAGTCTCTGGACGGGTAAGACGGCGCGGTGGCTGAGTGTTGCTCTTGTGTTGCTGATGACCTTTGAGGTCTTCATGCGTTATGTCTTCAGACGTCCGACGATGTGGGGATACGAGACTATGATTATGACTGGCGCCGCGATGTATGCCCTCGCCTGGGCTTATGTCCACCGCGAAAAGGCTCATATCAGAGTAGATGTCTTCTACATGCGTCTGTCAGCCAGAGGTAAGGCTGTGATTGATGCCATCTGCACCTTTTTCTTATTCTTCCCTTTAATCAGTCTCCTCGGTTACATGGCTTTTTCCTGGATGGTGCGCGCCTGGAAAATCGGTGAAAAGTCAGTTGAGAGTTACTGGTATCCTCCCATCGCCCCGCTCCGCACTGCTGTGTTTCTCGGGCTACTCTTCTTCGGGCTTCAGGGTCTTGCCCAGTTTATCCGCGATGTCTATTTGCTGATAAGGAACAAAAGCTATGATTGAAATAAGCCCGGAGATTGTTACCCTAATCATGATTCTGGGGGTCTTCGTCGGCATCATGCTCGGCTATCCCCTGGCGCTCCCCATTGGTGCCCTCGGACTTATCATGGGTGTCCTACTTGTCGGGCCGAAGGCGACCTTTGATTTGTACTACACCCGCGTCTTCAGTATTCTCACCAACTACATTCTTCTTGCCATCCCACTTTTCGTCTTTATGGGCGATATGCTGGAAAAGTCTGGCATTGCTGGCGGACTTTATGATGCTTTGTATTTGTGGCTGGGTGGCCTGAGAGGTGGGCTGGCTCTAGTCACTGTTCTCGTCGGGACGATTATGGCGGCCTGTGTGGGCATCATTGCCGCTTCCGTGACTATGCTGGCGCTGGTTGGCATCCCGTCAATGGTGAAGCGGGGTTACAGCAAGAGCCTGGCTGCCGGCGCCGTCTGTGCTGGCGGTACTCTCGGTATCCTCATCCCGCCGAGCATCATGCTGGTGGTTTATGGACCGATGTCCGGACTTTCGGTTGGCAAGCTGTTCATCGGTGCCTTTATGCCCGGCTTTCTCCTTTCCTTTTTGTACCTGCTCTACATTTTCATCCGCTGTCAGCTTGAGCCAGCAATGGGACCCCCGGTACCAATTGCCGAAAGAAAAGTCCCCCTGGCTAAGAAAACGGCGATGTTATTTACCTCGCTGATTCCGCCGTCAATACTCGTTCTGTCTGTTCTTGGTGTGATTTATCTCGGTGTTGCCGCCCCCACTGAAGCGGCAGGTATTGGCGCCTTTGCCGCCACTATTTTGGCGATTATCTATCGTAAATTTAATCTAAAAGTGCTTATTGCTACCGCGACGAGCACAATGAAACTCGGTGGCATGATATTCCTCATCTCTTCCCTGAGTTTTGCTTTCGTTGGTATATTTATCCGGGTCGGCGGTGGCGAAATAGTCTCCAAATTCCTGCTGGCAATGCCCGGCGGGAAATGGGCGGTCTTTGGGGTTATCCAGTTTCTCGTCTTCCTGCTGGGATTTTTCATTGACTGGCTGGGCATTGTCTTTATAATGGTGCCAATCATCACCCCCATTGCGGCAAAACTTGGTTTTGACCCGCTCTGGTTCGGTATGATGGTCTGTGTCAACCTCCAGACTTCCTTTATGACCCCACCCTTCGCTTATGCCATATTTATTGTCCGGGGTGTTTCCCCACCAGAGTTGGGGGTGACGATGGCGGATATTATACGCGGCGTTATTCCCTTTGTCGTCATGATTCTCGTTGGTATTGTGCTCTTGGTAGCTTTTCCGGAAATCATCCTCTGGTTGCCGGGGAAGATGATAAAATAATATCCAGCGCACTTTGAATCAAGGAGGGAAGAATGGACATACTGATAACTGGTGGCACGGGCTTTATCGGGGTGGGGCTAGCGCGCAAGTTGCTGGCAAAGGGAGAGAAAGTGGTCTTATTTGATGTTGCCCCTAATCCTCAGCGTACTGCTGATATTAAGGAGAAGGTCAAATTCGTTTCCGGCGACCTTAAAGTATGGTCGGAAGTGCTGAACGTGGTAAAAGACAATAATATTGACGGCATCTTCCATCTGGGCTCTATGCTCAGTCTGCCGTCAGAGGAAAACCCCTGGGCTTCCTTCCAGACCAATGTTTGCGGGACGATGTATGTCCTTGAAGCCGCCCGGCTCTTCGGCGTGAAACGGGTGGTCTTTGCCAGCACGGCCGCCACCTACGGGCTGGGGACGGGAGAAGTGATTACCGATGATACCCTCCAGCGCCCCATTACGATGTATGGTGCCGGCAAGCTCTATGGTGAGCTTCTGGGCAGGTTCTACCGCCGCAAATTTGGACTTGACATCCGCGCCCTGCGCTATTGTGCTGTGATGGGTCCCGGCGTCAAGACGCCGGCAGTAACTCAGTTCTACTCCTGGATGATAGAAAATAGCGCACTGGGGAAACCCTACGAGTCTTACGCTGCGGAAGATGCCGCCGTGCCAGTTACTTACTTCAAAGACGCTATCCGTGCCATTGAGATGCTCTTTTACGCCCCGAGAGAAAACATTAAGACGGTCTGCTATAACATTTCCGGAGTCTCACCGGCGCAGTCTGCGCAGCAGCTGGAGCTGGCAATCAAGAAGCTCATCCCAGATGCCAAAATCACCTATAAGCCTGACCCGGTAACGATGGAGTTCTTCCACAGCCAGACAATGAAAGTCTTTGACGATAGCCGGGCAAGGGAAGAGTGGGGATATAAACCGATATATACCAATTTTGAGAAGGTGGTGGAGGACTTTATTAAGGAAGTCAGAACCAATGCCAGGTACTATGGTTTAGCTTAAGGAGAACGTTAAGTGTCAATTGAAGTCAATACCAAAGTGAAACGACCTTCCCGTGCGGTACTGGAGGGGTGGCGAAAGCTTTTAGCCGAATATCGGGCGGTTACGCCTGAAGCTTCTGACGTTATGAACCGGATGAATGCCATGAACTCTGAGATTAAGCCACTCTACGAGGGGATTCGCCTGGTGGGAGTGGCGCTGACGGTAAAGACGATTGCCAGCGACCTTGCGCCAGTGATAAAAGTACTGGAGTTAATCCAGCCGGGGGATATCATCGTCATTGATACCCAAAATTCAAAGGATACCGCCTTCTGGGGTGAAGTCGTTGCTACCGAAGCCAAGCGCAAAGGGGCGCTGGGTACGATTACCGATTCCGCAGTGCGGGACGTTCTTCAGCTCAGGGAGATGAAATTCCCGGTGATGGCGGCGGGCATCGCCTCTAGGGCAGCCGCTCTGATTGGCTTCGGCTACCTCAACTATCCGATTCAGTGTGGTGGGGTGGTGGTCAATCCGGGAGATGTGGTTCTGGTTGATGATAATGGCGTGGTGGTTGTGCCGCAGGAGCAGGCTGTAGAGGTACTGCAGAAGACCCGCCGGTTCCTGGAGAATGAGCGCAAGATTATTGACCGGGTGAAAGCTGGCGAGCACACCGGCGATATTGTTGGCTTACAAAAGCTGGGCACCCTGGACGCGGCTGAGATTTACGAAAAACAGCGCCGAAGACGCAAATCTTAGTGATTAAGATATTAAATCTGTCCTATCGGCTCAGACGAGGTAGTATCGGCAGATAAGCCAGCCCAGCCATAACCCCACAGATTGCCGCTGACAAATAGAATACTGCCGACAACCCAACGTTGTCCGCTAAAAAACCCGAAACCATGGGACCCAGCAGCATGCCCAGTGAATAAGTCGCCTGATAGACCCCCATCGCGGTAGCTCGGTGTTGTGGCGCCACTGCCTGAACACTGAGACTCATAAAGACAGTACTGAGCAGCCCCCTCCCCAGCCCGTTGACGACCATCACCACCTTCAACAAAGAGACCTCCTGGATAAAGGGGACTATTACTATGGCAAACCCCAGTAATATGGAACCAAGTAGAATAGTGAAAGAGATGCCCCAGCGCCGGGTCAGGCTGACCACGGCCAGTGACGCCATCGCTGAGAAGGCTAGAGATATCATGGTGATAATACCCAAATCGGCTTTTGAGGCGCCAATCTGGGCTCCGTATATCGGGATAAAGCTAAAGAGCCCCGCCCAGTTGGCAAATTGGGCAAGAATACCCAGCAATGATGCCATGATTAAAAGAGGTCGGGAGGCTACCA
>CAZCEF010000006.1:7102-18149 GCA_964497695.1 uncultured Dehalococcoidaceae bacterium
ATGCCGGTAACCGTGCGGGCGATAAAAAGAAACCAGGGACTGGGTGCTAGACCAAGTCCCAAAGCCCCGACCAAAGCCATAAAGATGCCACCTGCCAGCAGAAGCTTTCTCTTGTTAATGGTATCAAACAATACTCCGATGGGAATGCGGAGAAGTATCTGGGGTATGGAGTAAGAGGCAACAATGGCGCCCACCATAGACAGGCTGGCACCCAGTGATTGAGCATAAATTGGCAGGATTGGTACATACAGGTAAAGACACAACCAGAAAAAGAAATTAGTGAGGCAGAATAAAAGGATAGGCTTATCATGCCATGATGGCAGACTATGTGAAGCGCTTGGTGATGCCAAACTCCCGCCTGAGTTATCCGGACTGTGTTCTTGCATGCTTCAGATTATAGCCTGCCGCCGTGACTGAATTACGTCTATTTTAGACGAGCACCTACTTTGGCTTTGCCGTCCCCCAGGTTGTCCCGGTGATACCGCCATCAACAATGATGGTGGTGCCATTCACGTATTTGGACTCATCGGAAGCTAGGTACAACGCGGCGTAGGCGATGTCCCACGGTTCCCCCTGCTTCCCCGTTGGCGACATGGAGTCGCGCAATCGCCACATTTTTTCCAGGTCGCCGCCGTAGGCATCCTTGGCATAGTACGCGACCATCGGGGTCCGGATTAAGCCGGGGAGAATGGCATTGACTCTAATTCCCTTGGAAGCATACTGGAAAGCGACTTCACGGGTAAAAGCAATTACCCCCGCCTTGGAAGTGGAATAAGCCACGGCTGGGACAGTAACACTGACAGCATTGATGGAAGAAATATTTATTATTACGCCGCTGCCCTGTTTTTCCATGTGGGGAAGCACGTACTTGCAGGTCAGGAACATACTTTTCACGTTGATATCCATTATCCGGTCCCAATCCTCCTCGCTGGTCTCAACGGGACCGCCGTATCCACCAATCCCCACATTGTTATCCAGTATATCAATCCTGCCGAAGCTCTGGAGACATTTGTCCACCATTGCTTTGCAATCGCTGGCTTTGGCGACGTCAGCTTTGAAAGTGATGCAGGTGCCGCCTTCTTTCTCAATGATGCGGCGTGTCTCCTCGGCGGCTTCCAGATTATAATCAACTGCCATCACTTTAGCCCCTTCCCGAGCAAAGAGTATCGCTGTTGCTTTGCCGTTGCCCAGCCCGGGCCCAATTGAGCCGGCTCCGGTTACGATGGCAACTTTGCCCTTGAGTCGGTCTCCCATACAGTAGCCTCCTATTTAATCATCTTTCCTGGTAGCCAGAGGATAATTTGGGGAAAAGCCACCATCAGCGCCAGCCCGATGAGCACCAAGAAGACAAAGGGCCAGATGCCCCGGATGACATCTGACATGGTTACCCCCAGCTTTGGGTCGGCAGTACCCCTCAGGAAGAAGATGCCGGGAGCGAAGGGTGGCGTCATGAAGGACGTCTGGAGGTTGACACAAATCATCATGGCAAACCAGAGTGGATCAAACCCCAGGGCGATGATGAGGGGCGAGATTATCGGGATGGTAATGAACAGGATACCAATCCAATCAATAAAGAATCCCAGGACAAAGACAATCAATTGTATGACAAAGAAAGCGCCCCAAGCGCCCCCAGGAGTCGATAGAATCAGATTTTCCACCACTTTGCCACAGCCGGCGCTCAGGAAAACACCGACAAAGGAGAAAGCACAGCTACCAATGAGAAAGATCATGCTGGTGAGCCGGAGAGTCGCTAGTGCCACCTGTCGCAGGACTCTAAGACTAAACGCCCGGTAGGCTACTGCCAGCAGAGTGGCAACGAAGGCTCCCGATGCCGCCGCCTCAGTCGGTGGCGCGATGCCCAGGAAGATAACACCGAGCACCGCCATTACCAGTATCGCCGTGGGCACCATAGCCACAATGAGCATGGTTGTCTTCTTGCCGAAGGGGACGGCTCTTTCTTCGGGAGGTATTGCTGGCGCCATCTCAGGCTCAAGGGAACAGCGGACGGCGATATAAATCATATACAGGGCGGAAAGTAAGAACCCGGGGAAAAAGGCAGCCATAAACAGCTTGCCCACGGAGATTGTCGCCATCGGTCCGTAGATTACCAGCATTACGCTGGGTGGAATGAGGATGCCGAGGCAGCCCGCGGCGACAATGGACGCGCTAGCCAGACTCTTATCATAGCCCCGCTTCATCATGGCGGGGAGGGCACTGAGTGAAAGCATAGCGATGGAGGCGGCAATGACACCTACGGTCGCCGCCAGGACAGTGCCCAGTAGCACTGTGACGATGGCTAGTCCTCCCCTGAGCCCGCCAAGCCATAAATAGAGAGCATCGTACATCCTTTCGGCAATTCCCGAGCGCTCGAGCATGCCGCCCATAAAGATGAAGAGTGGGACTGCCAGCAGGAGATAATTAGTTACCAGGGAAAAGACACGCGAATAAATCAAATCAAAGACCGGGGGCCCAAATAGCAGGTAACCCATGATTACACCCGTGCCCCCGAGGGGGATAGCCAAGGGGAAGCCAGTCAAAACTCCAATGAGGACGCCCCCGAGCATTATGATGGTAGTAACCTCGGGACTAAGTTGAATCATATGTTTTACCCCTTATCAATTGATATACATCCCGAATAAACTGGGCAATACACTGTAAAGCGAATAGAGATAGCCCCAAGACCATTACCGTTTTAATTGGACCAGACGGCGGCATCCAGCTACTTTCCACCAGTTTCTCGTGCATTTTCCAGGAGAACAGCATAAAAGAAAATGAAGAATAAAGCAGTATTGAGAGCAGGGGGAAAAGGAATATTGCCGAACAAAGGACGTCAATTACTGCCTTGCCACGAGGTGGCAGGCGAGTGTAGAAAACATCAACCCTGATGTGCCCATGATGCCGATGGGTATATGACCAGCCCAGTACCGCCATGCTTGCGCCTACCATCCACGAGGTCTCGTAAGCCCAGACCGTTGGTGAATCAAAAACATACCTCGCTGTAGTCTCAAACGTCAGCACCAAGATTAGTGCGACGCAAAGCCAGAGGGCTGTCTTTCCTGTGTATTCGCTGATTGTGTCAATGGCTTTAATTAAGGTTTTCATAGCTTACTTTGCTCTCCAATTTATTGCACCCCACCCCGAGAAGTCCTCCCGGGGTGGGGTTGGCAAAACATCTCGTACCTGGTTCAATGGCGCCTAACGTATGTTCTGCAGGTCGGCGAGTGCCTTGAACTTGCGCTGAGATTCCAGCACTTCTTTAAAGAAGGCGTCCCCAGCAGCTTGTTCCTCCATCCATGCCGTTCCTACTTTTAAGAGCTCGTCGTCTATATCTTTCGGAACGGGTAGAATCTTGGTGCCATAAGCTTTAAATTTGTCTAGGGCTTCGGCATCCTTCACTATAGTTTCGGCAAAGAATTTCGGTACCAGTGCCTCGGCAGTGGCAACGACCAGCTTCTGGAGTGCCGGGCTGAGCTTGTTCCAGGCGTCTTTGGTTACCCAGACTGACTGACGGTCAGCCGGGGCACGCACTGGCGAAAGATATAGGTACTCAGTCACTTCCTGGAAGCCCAAGCTCCAGTTTATTGACGGCGTTACGTATTCAAAGGCGTCAATGACACCGCGCTTGGCTGATTCATAGACTTCGGCGCCAGAGAGAACCACCGGGGCGGCTCCCATTCGCTTATAGATTTCAGCCAGGGTAGCGGCACCAACGCGTATCTTCAATCCCTTAATGTCAGCTATGGAATTCAGTGGCTTCTTGGTGTGAGCCCATACCTCAGCCGGATGAACCGTGAGTGGCCCAATAAATTGTACCGGTAAATCCTTCACCATTTTGTGGGCTAAATCGCGACCGCCTCCGGCAAGGTCCCAGAACAATAGCTGGACACCGGTAGGTCCAGCCACATATTGCGAGAACATGTAACACGCTTTGAACAGAGCGTCCCACCAGCCATCGGGAGTATGAATTGCTTCCACCGAACCCTTAATTAACCCGTCGTATTCTTTGCGTACGGGAAGAACCGCCCCGGCGGCGAAAGCTTCTACGGCTAGCCGGCCCTCGCTCAAAGCCGTGACTGTCTCCGCAAAGCGCTTTGTCTGCTCAAAATTGCGGTCCCCCGCGGCGGCAAAAGCTTGCAGTCGCCACTTAATTGCTGCGGGTGGTTGAGCAGGAGTTGGTGTTGGGGTGGGGGTTGGAGTTGGTTTAGGGGCTGGGGCAGGAGTGGGCGTCGGAGTTGGAGTTGGTGCTGGGGCTGGCGCCGGTGCTGGAGCCGGAGCAGGCGCCGGTGCTGGCGCTGGCTTTGGCGCACAGCCAAAGGCGATTAGACCGCTAAGTAATACTACCACCACAACTAGAGATAAAATCTTTCCTCTCATTTTTTCCCTCCCAAAATATTAGACCTGTGAACCTAAATCTATCTCTTAAGGCTATCACCCCCCTTAGAATTGAATTTTCGGCTAGCACCCGAGATTACACTAGAAAGTCCCTCTGAAGCGGAACACCACTCGCCCGATTACTTCAGGGTAGTATTTGGGGGATAGCAAAGTATAACAAGCTCGGGAACTTTCCCCCGGCAAGCCCGCCCTCAAGAGAATCACTAGTGCTACAATGCCCAGAGATATTTGTCCTCGTGGTTACGCTAAGTATTATAGCACGCCTGTCAAGCGTGCGGTAGAACATAATCAGCACATTACCCTACTGGCGAGAACTATAAAAATTTCTGGCTTCTTTTTAAGAGGGTATTGACAAATCAATACAAAGTGCTATATTTGTAGCAGAATTGTCGCACGTTCCCGTCTGGAGTCAATTCTAGAGGTGTGAAAGGAGGTGGTTAGTTTCAAAAAGGAATCCTAAGCGTTTTTGTGAATACTCTCAAAATTGGAGGTTAAGATGAAGACGAGGCAAATATTAGCATTGTGCACGGTTTTATTACTGATGGCTGGGCTAATAGTGGGAGGTTGTGCTAAGCCAGCCCCGGCACCTGCCCCAGCCCCTGCCCCGGCACCGGCGCCAGCCCCTAAACCAACTCCTGCTCCAGCTCCTGCCCCAGCGCCCGTCCCGACCCCGGCACCAGCACCTGCCCCAACACCAACACCGGCACCTGCCCAACCCCCGAAAGTCATTACCTGGATTGGACAATCATCCTTGGGCACCGGAATACCGGTAACCGAGGCGCTTTATAGATTAAGCGAAAGAGTTACCGCCGCCACCGGGGGCCGCCTGGTAATGAAACCGAATCCCGCTGGTTCGGTCTGTCCGGCAACTGAAGAGTGGAAGGCAGTTCATACCGGCGTTCTGGACTTCGGCGCTGGTGGTGGTTCCTACATGACCGCTGAGGTCCGCTTTGGCGGTATGATTTCGCAGCGAATCGCCGGGCTACCGCCTGAGGTGCACTATGTCTGGAAGGCTACCGTTGGTCATGAAATGATGAACAAATGGTACAAAGCCAAGAACTTTGACTTCTATGACCCTCAGGGTAGTGGCTTCCACGGTACCCCGGAAATATGGATTCATCTGGACAAGCCGCTCAAATCACTGGCTGACTTCAAAGGTCTGAAGATGCGATGCTCCGGTGACGGCGGGGCAGTCATCGCCCGAATGGGTCTCGGCACTGTCTTTATGCCTTTGGGCGAGCTCTTTGAAGCCATGAAGCGCGGCACCATTGATGCCTATGAATGCAGTTCGCCGCAGTTTGACTGGAAGATGAAGTTGAATGAAGTCGGCAAGTATATTTACCTCTCGCCAACCCGCGCGCCCACCGAGGTCTACCAGTTCCTGGTCAAGCGGAGCAAGTGGGAAGCCCTGCCCGATGACATCAAGATAATTGTGGAGGACTTAGCCCGCGCTGAGGCACTCCGCTACTTCAGCATCCTTGTCACCGCAGACGAAGCGGCACTGGAGAACTTCAGGAAATACGGCAACATCGTCGAGCCGCTCCCCAAGGACATTGATGCCGAGTTTGTCAAGCAGGCAAACATCTATCTGGATGAGCTGGCAGCCAAGTACCCCGAAGCCAAGGAGGTTCTGGATTCCATGCGTGCCTTTGGTAGGATGTGGAACAGCCTCTACGGGCTTCCCGAGTGGGCTAAAACCGGGCTCTAAGCCCAGCTGATGTCGCCAACAAAACTAAACTTCAGTCCTGTTCCCGCTCCGAGGGTAACCTCGGAGCGGGGTTGTGAGTAAACTATGAGAAAAATACTGAAAGTAATTGACGCCGTTAATGAATGGATGGGAGCCAAACTGGTTAAGTGGCTGGCGGTTGTTCTGATTCTGGTGGTGTGCGGCGAAGTGTTCATGCGGTTTGGTCTTAACCGCCCCACCACCCAGGGACCCATGCTTGCCATCTGGAGTGGCGCCATCTTCTATGTCCTTTCCTGGGGATATATTCACCTTCACAAAGGTCATGTCAGGGTGGATATTGTTTACGGGCGCTTTTCACCAAGGGCAAAAGCCATCTTTGATGTTATCTGTGCGATAGTCTTTTTGTTCCCCCTAATTGGTTTGCTGAGCTATGCCGGCTTTAAGTGGACCTGGTATGCCTGGTCAACCTGGGAGAAGACACAGGAGACTTACTGGTACCCCATCACCGGTCCAACGAGAACGCTGGTGTTTATTGGCATTGCCCTGTTTACTCTTCAGGGCATCGCTCAATTCATCCGTGATATATACCTAGCAGTGAGGAATAAAGCCTATGATTAGTGTAAGCCCAGAGATTGCCACCCTGATTATGTTCGGCACACTTCTCATTGGAGTTTTGCTTGGTTATCCCCTGTCTTTTGTCGTCGGCGGCATCGGCATCGTTACTGGTCTTCTTCTTTTTGGAATACCCATTTCCCTTGAACTTATCTACCAGCGTGCCTACAGCTTAATCAACAACTATGTTCTTCTGGCAGTGCCGGGTTTTATTTTCATGGGTAACATGATGGGATACTCGGGAATAACCGAAAAAATGTTTACTTCCCTGTATACCTGGCTCGGCGGACTCAGAGGCGGGCTGGCGATAGTCACCATATTGGTGGGTACTGTTCTTGCCGCCTGTGTGGGGGTAATTGGCGCCTCAGTCACGGCGATGACGCTGGTTTGTCTGCCCCCTATGGTCAGGCGGGGTTACAACAAAGCTTTTGCCTGCGGTGCCGTTTGTGCCGGAGGCACTCTGGGTATCCTCATTCCGCCCAGTGTGATGCTGGTGGTTTACGGACCGATGGCGGCACTTTCCGTCGGCAAACTATTTTTTGGTGCCTTTTTCCCTGGTTTTATGCTTTCCGGTTTATATCTCATCTACATTGCCGTGCGCAGTTACCTGGAGCCTGACCTGGCTCCAGTGGTGCCTCTGGAAGAAAGGAGGGTTCCCCTCCTCAAGAAAACGACTGACCTTATCGTCTCGCTGGTGCCACCTTCAATACTAGCCTTGGCAGTGCTGGGTGCTATCTTCTTCGGCGTAGCCACTCCCACTGAAGCTGCCGCCGTCGGTGCTCTGGCGACAACACTCTTAGTGGTTGCCTACCGCAAGTTCAGTTTTGCTGCTCTGAAAGAAACCGCCCTGGAGACAATGAAAATCTCGGGCATGATACTTCTGATTGGTGCTATGTCTTTTGCTTTCGTGGGGATATTTGTCCGCGCCGGCTGTGGCGATGTAATTGAAGAGTTTATCCTGAAAGGTCCCGGGGGACGCTGGGGTATCTTTTTCATTATTCAGTTCATTATCTTTATCCTAGGGTTCGTCCTTGATTGGCTGGGAATACTCTTCATTCTGGTCCCGGTAATCACACCTCTTGGGGAGGCACTGGGGTTTAATTCCATCTGGTTTGCCATGATGGTTTGCGTTAACCTCCAGACCTCCTTCATGACACCACCCTTTGCTTACGCTATCTTCTATCTCAAGGGGGCGGCGGCACCCGAGCTGGGAATAACGGTGGGTGATATTATTCGGGGGGTAGTGCCATTTGTTTTCCTCATCCTGGTCGGGTTGGGCTTGTGCATTGCCTTCCCGGATATAATCCTCTGGCTCCCGGGTAAGATGATAAAATAGTAAGGTCAAAGATATTCCCTTCCCCGGGGGTGTTTCTAAGAGGGGGCTTCGCCCCCTCTTTCCTTTAATCCCCCTCTCCTGACCTTGTCCTTCAGCCGAAGGAGGAGGGGGGTTAGGGGGTGAGGTATTGAACCCAATCTGGACAAATTTCCCGCAATACACTATATTTGATTTCAGATTTCCCAATATTTTAGACTAGTTTGGAGGTTAGACATGCCTAATGGATTTAACGGCAAGATACTGAGAGTTGACCTTTCGGCAAAGAAAATAACCACTGAGGAATACCCCGAGAGTTTTTACCGACTGTACTATGGCGGGGAGGGGCTGGTGGGCTATTTCTTACTCAAAGAGGTGCCCCGGAAAGCCGACCCCCTCGGTCCCGATAACAAGCTCATTTTCGCCGCTGGTCCGCTGACCGGGGTGCCAGCCGGCGGCTGTGGTCGCCACAGTGTTGGTGCTAAGTCGCCGTTGACCAACAGCTTTGGTGAGGCTGAGGCTGGCGGCTACTGGGGCGCCGAACTCAAATTTACCGGCTTTGATGCCATCGTTGTTGAGGGGAAGTCGGAAGAACCGGTCTATCTCCTGGTTCAGGACGGCAAGGCGGAGCTAAGGGATGCCCGCCACCTCTGGGGGATGAAGGCTCTGGAATGCCAGACAGCTATCCGCGCGGAGCTGGGCGACCCGGACGTGAAAGTGGCTCTGATTGGTCCGGGTGGGGAGAATCTAGTGCGTTTTGCCGCTGTCTCCAATGACCTTGATGCCTTTGCCGGGAGGACGGGGATGGGGGCGGTGATGGGCGCCAAAAAACTCAAGGCAGTTGCCTGTCGCGGACACCAGCGAGTTTCCTTGGCGCATCCTGACGAGTTTAAGGAACTCTCCCGTTGGATAAGGGATAATACTCCAGTTAATAACAAATCAATGAAGGACCTGGGCACGGCGCGGGTAATCAATATCCTTAATGCCCTCGGTGGACTGCCCACTCGCAATTTCCAGCTGGGCTACTTTGAGGGCGCTAAGGACATCAGTGGCGAAACCATGAAGGATACCATCCTGGTCAAGAGACGTGCCTGTTATGGCTGCCCCGTCCAGTGTAAACGAGAAGTCAAGGTTGATGAACCGTATAAAGTTGACCCACGCTATGGCGGTCCGGAATATGAAACAATTGCCGCTCTTGGTTCCAATTGTGGCATCAACGACCTTAAAGCGATTGCCAAGGCGAATGAGGTTGCTGGTGCCTACGGTCTTGACACCATCTCCTGCGGTATGGCGATTTCCTTTGCCATGGAATGCTATGAAACTGGCTTGCTGACCAGGAATGACACCGATGGCATTGACCTGCGCTTCGGCAACACTTCAGCAATGGTGGCGATGGTGGAGAAAATCGCTTTGCGGCAGGGTATCGGTAATCTGCTGGCAGAGGGTGTGGCACGTGCCGCCAAGAAACTGGGTCCCGCCGCCAAAGAATTTGCCCTGACCGTCAAGGGTCAGGAGCTACCCATGCACGAGCCCCGTTTGAAGCAGGGTCTGGGCGTTGGCTACGCCGTCTCGCCCACCGGTGCCGACCACTGCCATAATATGCATGATACCCTCCATACCTCGGCAAACTTCTTTCTTGAAGAGATGAAGTCGCTGAACGTTGCCGAGCCGCTAGCCCTGACTGACCTATCACCAGCCAAGATAAAAATCTTGACCTATTATTCCAACTGGATTCATTTCCTGAACTGCGCCGTCTGTTGCTATTTTGTCATGTCTCTAAGCTGGGTCGGCTACGAGCGAACCGCCCAGTTGGTGCGCGCGGTTACCGGCTGGAATACCAGTGTGCACGAGATTCTGAAAGTGGGGGAGAGAGCGGCTAACCTGGCTCGGGTCTTCAACCTCAGAGAAGGCTTCACCCGCAAGGACGACGACATACCGGGTCGGTTCTTCGCTCCTCAGTCTTCTGGACCTCTTAAGGGGGTCCCGGTCGACCCGGCGGCTTTTGAGAAAGGCAAAGAGTACTATTACGATATGATGAGCTGGACGCCCAGAGGTGTACCGACGGCGGGCAAGCTCGGGGAACTGGGCATTGACTGGGTGCTCCCTCTACTCACCTCTTGAATCCTTCAGCTGAAGGACCCCCTTCCCGCCGGGAAGGGGGTCAGGGGGATGGGCATAGGCTTGAAACCAGCGTTTGAGAGGTTTGACGAATCCGCTTGCTCAGGTTACGGATTCTTCACTTCGTTTCGAACGACAGAATGATGATACTGTTCAGGAGGCTCATATGAAAGGTAATGTGCTGATTGCTCAGTCGGGCGGACCCACCGCCGTCATCAATGCCAGTTGTGCTGGTATTGTCCAGGAAGCGCTCAAACACCGAAAAGAAATCGGGGATGTTTACGGGGCAGTCAATGGAATTCTGGGTGTGTTGAAGGAAGAGCTTCTTGACCTGAAACAGGAAGACGCCGGCACGATTGAACTGCTGAAGAGAACGCCCGCCTCGGCTCTGGGCTCCTGCCGCTATAAGCTCAGCGATAAAGATTACGACCGAGTCCTGAGTGTCTTAAAAGCGCATGACATCCGCTATAGCTTCTTCATCGGCGGTAACGACACAATGGATACCGCCAGCAAAGTCAACCAGCTTGCCCGACAGGCTGGGTATGAACTGCGAGTTATTGGCGTTCCCAAGACGGTGGATAACGACCTTGTTGGCACCGACCACTGCCCGGGTTATCCTTCCGTGGCGAGGTGGCTGGCGATTGCCGTTCGTGACGCTGGGCTGGACACCAAGGCAATTTATACTTCCGACCCGGTGAAAATCATAGAGACGATGGGGCGTGATTCCGGCTGGATAACCGCCGCCACTGCTCTGGCACGAGAAACGCCGGATGACCCGCCGCATCTTATTTACCTTCCGGAAAGACCGTTCGTCAGGGAGAAGTTCATCTCCGATGTGAAAAAGGTGTACGAGAAGACGGGATATGCGGTCATCGCGGTGTGCGAAGGGCTGAGAGACCCGGAAGGCAAGATTCTGGTGGAGTCAA
>CAZCEF010000007.1:0-1338 GCA_964497695.1 uncultured Dehalococcoidaceae bacterium
ATAACTCCGAGCCGAGCGCGGGCGATTTTATCGCTTGGTATCATAAGCCGACAGGAAGGCATTGACGGCAACCGGACAAAACTGGGTGCCAGAACAGCGGTTAAGCTCCCCAATTGCCCGTTCTGAGCCAAGGGCGGCACGGTAAGAGCGGTCAGTGGTCATGGTATCAAAAGCATCAGCCACCGCCAGTAATCGGGCGCCAATCGGAATTGTTTCACCTTTTAGTCGGCTCGGATAGCCATTACCGTCATACCTCTCGTGGTGATATAAAATAAGTGTCCTGGCTTTTTCCAGGAAAGGGATCTCCTTTAAGATACTGGCACCAATCTGAGGGTGTCTCTTCATTATTTTCCATTCGTCTTCAGTCAAACGTTCCGGTTTAATTAAGATATTGTCGGCAATTCCAATCTTACCGATATCGTGGAGGACACCAGCATACTCAAGGACTTCCAGTTCCTCTCTGGAGAGTAAAAGGGACGTCCCGCCGAGCAAGGCATAATCCATGACTCGTTGCGAATGTCCACGCGTATAATGGTCTTTAGCGTCAATGGCGGCGGCTAAGGCTTTAATTGTCCCTTTATATGCTTTCAGTACTGAATCGTGGAGTCTAGTATTCTCAATTGCCATCGCTGACGTGGTGGCGACCGACGTCAGTGTTTCTAGGTCTGACTCATTGAAGCTGCCGTCGTTTTCTTTATTGAGCACTTCAATCACGCCAATGACCTTTCGGTGCACCATTAGTGGCACAGCGATGATAGACTTGGTGATGAAACCGGTAATTTTATCCACCTCTTGGTTAAAGCGGGGGTCTTTAGTGACGTCATTGACAATCAGCGGTTTACTGTGACAGGCGACCCAGCCAGCAATGCCAGATTGGGCGTCCAGTTTCATTTGCCTCAAAGCGTCGCCGGCTTCGCCCTCGGCAACCTTGAAGAGTAGTTCTTGCTTTTCATCGTTTAAGAAAAGCACCGAAGAAGCAGAAGCGCCCAGAGCTTGCCTGGTCATCTGGGTGATATTTTTGACCAGTCTGTCCATTCTTGAAGCGGAACTAACTCTCTTGCTGACCTCGGAAAGAAAGTCAAGCATCGCGGCACTTCTTTGGACTGGCTCTATGGACTCTGCCTCCGCTTTCGTTTCCTGCCAGGCATCAGTCAGGTCGTCGCAAAGAGCGAGTTCTTGGCTTCTTTCGGAACTAGTTGCCATTTCTGTCCCCAGCTGAATACCTCGGTCCCCTATCTGGTTCCTTCGCATTGTTCGTATCGTCTTTATCTTTATCGCTCCCTCTTCCGTGGCTTCCGCCGGGAGCACCATCACTGGTGCTGTCTTTCCCTTTGTCGC
>CAZCEF010000007.1:1438-18045 GCA_964497695.1 uncultured Dehalococcoidaceae bacterium
TGGTTTCTCTGGGAGTAGTGTCGCTGGTGCTGTCTTTAGCTTTATCGCTATCTCTCTCACTGGTGGTTTCGCCAGGAGTAGTCTCATCGGTACTGACTTTTTGGGGACCAGAACCATCACCTATATTGCCATCTGGGAGCCCGGCTTTTTCTGACACGGTTTTGTCATCAACTGATGCTGATGTAATTAAGTTCTTAAGCGTTCCGCCTCCCAATGGCTCAACCTTGGATAAGGCGATGCCATTAATTAGACCGTTATCAACCTGCAGATTGAGGTGAAGGAGCCAGCCATTGCCTTTGGTAGCACTCCATTCTCCGGAATAAGTGACGCCTGCCCCGTCTTTGGTTCTCGTCTGAATAATGAAGCGGGCTTTACCATCAGCAAGATACCGCAGGGTAAGTAAGTATTCACCGCTTGTCGGTTTGGCGATGGTTATGCGCTGAGTTCCCTCCGAAGGGAAGAAAGACCGCGAATTAGGTATCTGGTTGAACGAAGAACCATCAGGCAAAATACCGGTGCTGGCTCCCGCTGGACTCATCACCGAGCCAACCGCCGGCTCATCAACGCTGACGATAAACTCAGCACTGGGGTCGGGCATTCTTGCTGGTGACGATGGTTTGGCATCTGGTTCAACCTGTGTCTGATAATTGGCAGGCACGAGTACCTCATCACCCTGGGCGATGACGCTGACCAGCCCTTGGGTCGTGGCTACCTTTGTCAGTCCACTTTCTTCTACTTCAGTTATGAAAAGCGTACCCCGAACGATAGCGGTTGCCGTCGGGGTATTAATCTGGTAGCGCGAGCCGGGGTCGGCTAGTTTCACCACCCGACTCCACGTCCTACCCAGCCATTGCTTCAGGATAATTGACCTAGTTTGGTTCTCGGCAATCTGAATTTGCTCAATATCAACTTCAGTGCCCGGTTCAAGGGTGATAGTACTCCCCTCAAGGAATGTCAACACCGCGCGGGAGTCGGCACCTGTCCTTATTCGCGTACCCACGGTGAGGGTCATACCATCATTGCCTTGCTGGCGACCTTTGGCGTCGGGGCTTATAACCTCAACTTCTCCAGACAGGATGCTTAATGTGCACTGGGAGGCTAGCGCTGGACTTGGTGGGGAAAAGGGGAATATGCCAAAAAGACCAACCACGAGCACCAGGATTAAGCCCAGGGTTACTGGAATGGCGAGTTTTTTCAGACTGGTGAAAACGGAAAATGCTCTTTGCCACAACTGAAGCGGGCCAACCAAATATGACATTTGGCTGGTTTGCTTCGCGTTCTTTGGGACTGTCTCCTGCCTGATGCGCGTAACTAATCGGTCTCTTGATGCGTTTATGAACTCGTCAGAAGGTGTTACCTTGGGCAATATGAAAATAGACTGTGCTGGGGCTAGAAGCGGCTCCAGCTCTTTACTCAAATGATGGTATCTCTCCAGACAGGCTTCAAATGTTTCACCACTGCCCATCCGTTCTATACAATCATTGAGAACGTTAGCTAGCACAGTCCTCATTTTACTATCTTCCCTGACTCATTATGAACCGGAGAGTGGCGAGGGCGCGCATTTGCAGTATGCGTATTGCTCCCTGATTCTTACCCATGATTTGCCCGATTTCGTCGTTATTCAAACCTTCAATAAATTTCAAGATGATAACCTGCTTTTGATTGGGAGGCAGACGAGTGATTGCCTTCAACAATTGCTGCTGCTCTAATTTTACGTCCAAATCTAAAGGCGCCTGGACGTCGGCCAGCGCGGTCATCTCCAGTGGCACCTGTTTTTGCTGGCGGCGGAGGGTGTCAATCACCTGGTTATGAGCAATCCGGTAGAGCCAGGAAGAAAAGGTCGCCTCCTTCCCTCGGCAGGAGCCAATGGCACGCCAGGCTTTGAGAAACACTTCTTCCGTAATGTCTTCGGCGGTCATCTTGTCCCTCACCTGATAAAGTACGTATCGGTAAATCGGCACGATACAAATGGTATAAAGTTTGCCGAAAGCCTCAAAATCACCATCAACCGC
This sequence comes from uncultured Dehalococcoidaceae bacterium, assembly GCA_964497695.1. Lineage (GTDB taxonomy): Bacteria > Chloroflexota > Dehalococcoidia > Dehalococcoidales > RBG-16-60-22 > JBGOXU01. The sequence goes on from CAZCEF010000007.1 coordinate 3,451, forward strand.
CTTTTTCACCAGACCGATGATTTCAGCCTGGTTCCGTCTCTGACCGGCTGTGTCGGGTTTGTTTTCATCCCCAGCATTATTACTACGAAAATCCATCGTGCTCTGTTACAGTATCATTTTCTTAGATTTGATACTATACCTTAGCGTGCTTTTACTAAAGTACTATGACTATGGTACTACTCAAGCAGTTTCACCACCTCATAAACTTGAATCGGTTTATCCTTGCCTTTAACCAAGACTGGCGCCAGTGGTCTGACTTCAACATGCTCTTGTACCTGAGCCAAGGTGTCTACCCCAATCCACACTTTGCCACCTGGAGCGGTATCCGCGAATCGGGCGGCGGTATTCACGACATCACCAATGACGGTATATTCTAGGCGATCTTGAGAGCCCATATTACCGGCAAGTGCTTTGCCTGTATTTATGCCAATGCCAAATTCCATTCTGGGCATACCAGGTTCTTGCTCTGCTATGCCGTTAATTGCCGACTGGGCGGTCAGTGCCGCTTTTATTGCGAATAAAGCGTGATTTTGACACGCTACCGGCGCGTTCCAGACTGCCATCACGCTATCGCCACCAAATTTGTTTATCATACCCTCGTATTTCAGAACGGCTTGGATAACCACAGAGAGGTACGTATTCAGGACTCTGACCAACTCATTGGGCGGCATCTTTTCCGAGACGTGGGTGAAACCGCGAGCATCAGCAAAGGCGACCGTAACTTCTTGCACTTCACCACCTAACTCCAATTCACCTTCGGCGATTGTGGCCAGTATTTTGTCCACCACCGCTGGTGAAAGATAGCGCCCGATGGTTTCAGTTATTTTCCGCTTTTCCGATCTTTCCGCAATGACGTTGTCCAGAGTCACCCCAGCGAAGGTGGCGATGGCGGTTAGTGGGGGATAAAACAGGCTGAGTATGATGCCACGGTCAAAGAGAGAAAAGGCAATCAAGAGGTAAGCCAGCAGGATGAATATGGTGAGCAGGACGGCGAATAATACCCGAAGGCGCACCACCAATAGCCCGGTCACCAGTGCGAAAACCAGAATTAGCACGACGGTAATGGCTGTCGGCGGTTGTTTCAGGAAATTAGCAGTCAGAATGGTATGAATCGCGCTAGCGTGTACTTCAACACCGTTCAGCATCAGTCCCATCGGCGTCCAAAACGTATCACCGAGCCCGCTCGCTACCACACCAATAAGAACGATTTTGTCCAGAAAGAGGTTAGGGCTGACCTCGCCAGCGAGGACATCAATGAAGGATACGGTTGAGAAATTGACAATTCTTCCGGTGCCCTGGGGGTCAGCAATGTAGTTAAGGAGCATTTCCTGGTTGCCACTGAGCGGAATTAGTCGTCCAGCAAAAGGTAGCGCGCTATTCTTCACCGGAGACTCAATCACTGCTGGACGGCGGAGATACTTGGCAACTGCCGCCAGTGCCAGCGCGGGCTCAGAGCTATCGCCGCTGCCAGTAACCATAGCGAGTCGCCGCACGACACCGTCTTTATCCGGGGTGATGTTAGCATGTCCCAAAGTTGTGGCTTCGCGGGCAAAAACGTCCAGTGGTCTAATAAAATCATACATTTCGGCGGTCTGCCGCAGTATCGGGGAGTCGGTCATTTTCGGGGCAAATATGACGGGCAAGACGACATTACCAGCGTTTCGGATGGAATTTGCCAGCTCAACATCACCGGAGGCGGGCTCGGCAAACAGAATGTCAAACACAATTACTCTGGCTTTCGCTTCCGAGAGCTTGTCTATGACTTGCGCATAGTGAGAGCGTGACCAGAATGAAATATGCCCCAACTGGGTTAGACTTTTATTGTCAATACCGATGATGATGACTTTGTCATTTGGCTCAGCTTTGGGGGAAAAGTTTGCCGCCTGGAAAAAGAAATCGTTACTCTGGCGTTGCAGGGTGTAAAGCAAATCAAGACTGAAAGCCAGAGAGAATAAGGCGCCAATAAGAGCGGCAACTGCCAGTCCGATAAGAAAGCGCCTTTTCCTCAGCATGGGTGGTGCGCTGACTCTCCTCATACTTGACATATTCGCCTTCCCGCGAGACACGTGGCTCATCGGACTTTGAGTGTAGTCCCTATTGGGCGAGTTTGTCAATAGCTTTGCATAACAAGACTGGTGTCAAGCGATAATCAGGTGCTATAGGGGGTCACCACTCCTCCATTACTTTAGGTGTCCTATCCCTTTCTCCGAGAGGATTTGTGTGGGGAAAGGGAAAAGAAGGAAGAGGGGCTGACGCCCCTTTTGGACCCCATGGAAGGATGCCGGATTTCTATCTGAGTGAAGCCGCTAACACTAGTTTTTCACGATTGCTACTGAGCTGCCCCGGAAAGCCCTGTTATGTATAGCTCCTAAAGAGACCCAGAACAAATATCGCCGCCTCTTAGACATCTCCCAAGCCAGAATTACCCTAACTGGTACTTCTTGATAAACTCCATATCCAGCGTTATGCCCAGTCCCGGGCGCTGGGGGATTTCTAGGTAGCCGTTTTTCATGATGAATTTCTCTTTGCTCACGCCATCGCGGAGAGGGTGAGGAGAGCGGTCATATTCAAAGAAAGGCTCCGCCGGGAAGCGCCTTTCAGGGGTGTGGGGTAGCGCCGCAAATAGCTGAAGTGACGCCGCTAAGCCAACATTCGTTCCCCAGACGTGGGGATAGACTGGGATGTTCCAAGCGCTGGCAAGAGCCACGACTTTCATCATCTCGGTGAAACCGCCGACGGCACACAGGTCGGGCTGAAGGATATCCACGGCACGGCGGGTAACCAGCTCACGAAAGCCGTAGCGGGTCTGTTCGCATTCACCCCCGGCGACGAGAATTTTTGTCTTCTGTTTGATTTCAATGTAGCCGTCTATATCTTCCGGCGGCACCGGCTCTTCAAACCAGTGAATGTTATAGGGTTCCATCAAATAAGCAAACTGAATTGCCTCGCTGGCATTATAGGCGTGATTGGCATCTACCATTAGCAGGACATCGTTACCAATTGCCTCTCTGATGGTGCGGACCAACTCCAGGTCTCCGGCGGTCGTCTCATAGCCGATTTTGAGCTTCATCGCGGAAAAGCCAGCCTTCTTGTATCCCAGAGCCTCCTCTACGAGGGCGTCCTTGATGCTGGGCACGTGCTGCGGTTGATAAAGCCCGGTGGCATAGACGAGAGCCTTGCGGCGAAACGCCCCGCCGAGAAGCTTGTGCACCGGCTGTGCCATAGCTTTGCCTTTGATATCCCACAGGGCGATGTCTATGGCGCTCAAGGCAGAGATAGTTGGTCCCCTTCTCCCCTGGTCTCTGGTCCGATTATAGAGGGAGTCCCAGATGACCGCATTATCAAAGGGGTCGCGCCCGATAAGTAATGGTGCGTAAGCATCTTCAATAACGGAGGCAGCCACTGAGATTGGACCACCAACAAAGAATGCCTCACCGACGCCGCTGATACCTTCATCAGTAGAAATGACACAAAGCGCTGCCTGCCGGCGGTCCACCACCCCCTGCGACCACCCGAATGCCTGCTTCCCCAGCTTCCCCTCAAGAACATAGGTCTCAACGCTGGTAATTTTCATAATTTCACCTCCAATTTTGAATTTATCTTCCGTAAATTTCCGCCATTTCTTTGAGTCTATCCCTTATCTCGTTGGTGAGCATATCTGAAGTAAATCGCCAACGCCAGTTACCGGTATTCACACCCGGGGTATTCATCCTGGCTTCGCTGCCTAAGCTAAGGACATCCTGAAGAGGGATAATTGCCGTATCCGCCACGGACATCAGTGCCAGTCTAATGAAGTCCCAGTTAATTTCATGACCATCAGTGCCGAGATATTTCAGCACACGCTGTCTCTCCTTGACCATTGCCTCTCTGTCTTTGGTCGTCACCTCAACCTCTCTAAACCAGCCGATGGTGGTGTTATTGTCGTGGGTGCCAGTATAAACGACGCAATTCCGGGGGTAGTTGTGGGGTCGGTAGGAATCTTTCCCTGATTCGGCGCCGAAGGCGAATTGGAGCACTCTCATCCCCGGTAGCTCAAACTGGTCTCTCAGCGTGTGGACCTCTGGCGTAATTGTTCCCAGGTCTTCGGCAATAATGGGCAGTTCGCCGAGCGCTCTCTTCACGGCAATAAAAAAGTCTGCCCCGGGACCAGGCACCCACCGACCGCTAACTGCTGTCTTTTCCCTAGCCGGGATTTCCCAGTACTTCTCAAAACCACGAAAATGGTCTAATCGGATAATGTCCACCAGATTGCGAATAGCACGCAGGCGCTCTAGCCACCAGGCGTAGCCATCTTTCGCCATTACCTCCCAACGGTAAAGAGGGTTACCCCAGAGTTGCCCAGTTTTGCTGAAGTAGTCAGGCGGTACCCCCGCCACTACCGTCGGTTTGCCTTCTTCATCCAAGTAGAACATTTCGGGATGTGACCATACCTCGGCGCTGTCCAGGGCGACAAATATCGGTACATCACCAATTAGCTTTATCTCGCGTGTGTGACAGTATTTTCTCAGCTCCGCCCACTGCTGGAAGAACTGAAACTGGACGTACTGATGGTACCTGATCTCATTACTCAGCTTTTGCCGCCAGTAGTTAAGGGCTTCCGGCTGGCGCGCTTTAATCTCGGGTTCCCAGGTATTCCATAAAGCTAGCTGATGTGCCTCTCGCAACGCCATAAACAGCGCAAAGTCGTCCAGCCAGGAGGCATTTTGCCGAACAAAAGTATCATATTGCTGGCGCATCTCTTGAGTGGCTTGCTTGTCAAAAATTTCGTAGGACTTCCTCAAGAGAGGAGTCTTGAAGCAGATAACGGTATCAAAGTCCACACTCTTAGCGGGAAAGGCGGGAGCATTTGCCAGGTCAGCCAGCTCTAAAAGCCTATCCTCTACCAGTTTCTCCAGGCTGATAAGTAGCGGGTTGCCAGCAAAAACGGAAAGGCTCTGGTAGGGCGAATTGCCGTAGCCGGTCGGTCCGAGGGGCAGCATTTGCCAGAGCTTCTGCCCGGCGCCGGCGAGGAAATCAACAAATCGGTAAGCCTCACTGCCTAAATCGCCGATACCGTATTGGCTGGGGAGGGAGGTGGGGTGCAGCAGAATACCACTGGCTCTGGTGAAGTTCACTTTCTCTTCTCCATTGAATAAGGCTTGAACTCTAAGCTATAGTATATCTAGAGATAGCATTCGGTGCAATTATGAAAAAGGGTGCCTTTACTTTTGTCCTGCACAGTCATCTGCCCTATTGCCGAAAGGCAGGGCGCTGGCCCCACGGTGAAGAGTGGCTCCACGAGGCGATTTCCGAGACTTATATTCCGCTGCTGAACGCGCTTTACGACTTAAAGGAGGAGGGATGTCGTTATAAGTTGACGCTGGGCATTACCCCAGTCCTCGCCGAACAGCTTGCTGACCCGCTTATCCTGAAGCATTTCCGCATCTTTGTGGAAGACAGGATACATCGTGCCTGCGCTGAAATTCAGCGCTATGAAAAACAGCAAAATGCTCACCTTGCCTATCTGGCTAAGTTCTATTCTGATTATTATGAGAGAATTGGGCGCAGTTTTGAGGAGAGGTTTCAGGGCAATCTGATTACGGCGCTAAAAGGACTTCAGGAGGAAGGCTATCTGGAAATTCTGACCAGTGCTGCCACCCACGGCTATCTCCCCCTGTTTGAACGTGATTCCACGATTTATGGACAGCTTAAAACCGGTATTGAGTCCTATAAGCATCATTTTGGCAAGTCGCCGCGAGCCATCTGGCTGCCTGAATGTGGCTATCGTCCTGGATTCTATACTTCGGAAGGTGGTAAGACCTTTCTCAAACCAGGTATTGAGCAGTACCTGTCAGAATTAGGGCTGGGACTATTCTTCGGTGAGACCCACACGGTGGAGGGTGGGGAGCCGGTGGGGAAAGCCACCGGGGCAGTCATCGGACCCTACGGCAATATCCCCAAGCGCTACGTCGTCCCCATCCCGGACTATGAAGAACCAACGATGAAAACCACATACCTGCCTTACTGGGTGCAGTCAGCGGAGGTGGCGGTCTTGGGCAGAAATAACCGCACCGGCATGCAGGTGTGGTCGGCGGACTGGGGCTACCCGGGGGACTTTGACTACCGGGAGTTTCACAAGAAGGATGGCAATTCAGGCTTACAGTACTGGCGCATAACCGGTGCCCGACTTGACTTGGCTTACAAAGACTACTATCACCCCGATTGGGCGGCGAATCGGGTGCAGGAACACGCTAACCATTACTCCTGGTTGGTGGCGGAGTTAATCAATGAATTTTACAGACAGAACGAAAGGTTTGGCATTATCGTCGCTGCCTACGACTCTGAACTTTTTGGACACTGGTGGTTTGAGGGGATTTCCTGGCTCAAGGAAGTATTAAAACGCCTAGCGAAAAGCGAAATAGTAGAGCTGACCACCGGCAGTGACTTTATTGAAAAGCATCCGCCGGGCGACGTCCTTGCTTTGAGCGAGGGGTCGTGGGGACAGGCGGGCAACCATTTTACTTGGTTTAATGCCGATACCGAATGGATGTGGCCCGTCATTCATGCCACCGAAGTAAAAATGGAGCAGCTGGTCGCCCGCTATCCCGACGCTTCCGGCAATCTGAAGGAAGTTCTAAATCAAGCCGCCCGGGAACTGCTTTTGCTTGAGTCCAGCGATTGGCCCTTCCTGATTACTACCGGTCAAGCTAAAGAATACGGTGAAAACCGATTTGAAGAGCATGTGGCGCGCTTCAATAGACTGTCGGATATTGCTCTGTCCGGGCAGATAAGTGAGGCGGCTGTCAATTTCTGCCGGGAACTATTTGAACTGGACAACGTTTTCCCTGATATTGACTATCGCGTCTTCGCCTACCGGGAACAGGAACGTTAGGTCTTATCTTTTGCCGGCAAAGCTGAAAGAGCCTGGTTTGCCTTCTGCGCCGGCAAATACATCTGCTCCGTGTATTCTTTTAACATCCGCTTGGCACAAAACCGCGGTGCCACCGAACGGATGGCTTCTTTGACCATTTTTATCCAGCCACGGGGTATGCCACTTCGGTCGCGCTCATAAAAGAGGGGCACGATTTTTTCTTCCAGGAGATTATAGAGGGGTTCAGCGTCCCGCCTATCTTCCTCTTCCGGTGGAACAGTAACATCGCCGATTGCCCAGCCGTTATTGCCATTATAGCCCTCATACCACCAGCCATCGCGGACGCTGAGATGGAGCACACCATTGATTGATGCCTTCATGCCGCTGGTGCCGCTGGCTTCCTGAAGTCGGCGCGGGGTGTTCAGCCAGACGTCTACCCCCTGCACCAGATAGCGCGCCAGGTGCATATCATAGTCCTCCACGAAGGCAATTCGTCCCTGGAACTCACGGTCAATGGCTAGTGAGAATACCTGATGGAGGATGTGCTTGGACGGGAAGTCAGCCGGGTGTGATTTTCCGGCGAAGATTACCTGTACCGGTCGCCACTTGTCTTTGACAATCCGCTTGAGGCGCTCCATGTCATAAAAAACTAACGCCGGACGCTTATATTCAGTGAAACGGCGGACAAACCCTATTGTCAATGAGTCCTGGTCAAGCAGTGCCCCAGTCGCCAGTACCTGCTGGGCATTTACTTCACCTTTAGACCATTTTTCTCCGCAGCGCTCCAGAATGATATGAAATAGTTTACGCTTCAATGTCTGGTGTATTGACCAGAGTTCTTCATCTGGTATATTCAGTACTTGGTCCCAGAGCGTCAAGTCATCACATTTTTTCAGCATGTCCTCACCAAGGTATTTGGTGCAGGGGTGATAAAGCTCAGGGGCAATCCAGGTTGGGATGTGAATGCCATTGGTAATATGGGTAATTGACACCGGCTCTTCTTTGAGTTTGGGCCAGAGTCCCTGCCACATCCGCCGTGCCACCTGTTCGTGAAGTTCACTGACGGCATTGCGACGCTCCGCCATCTTCAGGGCAAGCACGGTCATATTGAAAGCCTGCTCGTCTGAGCTGGCATACTGCCCAAGCTCTATGAAAGTCTTCCGGTCAATGCGCATTTGTCCCCAGTACTCGTGGAAATACTTGTCAAGTAACTCAATAGGGAAGATATCATGACCGGCAGGGACAGGGGTGTGAGTAGTGAAAACCGTGGTTGCCTGTATCCTTTTGACCGCTTCATTGAAGGTGGCACCCTTTTCCACCTCTTCTCTGAGGCGCTCTATTATCATAAAGGCAGTATGGCCTTCGTTAGCGTGCCAGACAGCGGGCTTAACGCCAAGGGCGCGCAGGACTCTCACGCCGCCAATACCCAGTACGATTTCCTGCTGAATTCTTTGCTCTCGGTCAGCAATGTAAAGCCGGGCAGATAACTGTCTATCTCCTGGGGCATTTCCCTCTAGGTTGGTATCCAGGAGGTAGAGATTGACCCGCCCCACCCTGACCAGCCACACCCCGATGAAGACCGTCCGATTCTCCAGCCTGACCTGAGCAATGACCCTGTCTCCCTTGGGAGAGAAGACCTGAGTGACGGGGGCTTCATCAAAATTGAGTTGTTGGTAGATTTCCTCCTGCCACCCCTCGGCAGAGATACGTTGCTGGAAGTAGCCCTGCGGGTACATAAAGCCCACGCCGACCAGTGGTAATCCCAAATCACTGGCTTCCTTTAAAGTGTCGCCGGACATCACTCCGAGACCACCGGCATAAATCGGCAGTGAGTTGTGAATGGCAAATTCGGCGGAAAAGTAGGCAATGGTTTCGGAAAGGAGTTCCGGGTGTTGCTGCCCCAGCCAGCAGTCCTTGGCGACTAAGTCAGCATCAAAGTCTGCCATTACCTGGTCGTACAAACTGAGGAAAGACTGGTCTCTGGCAGTGGCTTCCAGCTTTTCAGGATTGACTTCCAACAATTGTTTCACCGGGTTATGCCCACTGGAGCGCCAGAGCGGGTGGTCTAAAGAGCGGAAGAGACTGCGGGCTTCAACGTGCCAGCTCCACCACATATTGTTGGCAAGCTCATAAAGTCGCCCGATGCGTTCCGGGAGTCTGGGTCTCACTTTTCAGCCCTCCACAAATCCTTTCAAAAGTATATTGGCTTTGTCCCATAGTGTCTATTGGGCAAAGAGCAGGTCTTCCAGCTTATTCCGGATGTCCCGTGCCGCCACCGTGAGATAGTAATATTCGCGTTTGGTCTCTTCATCAATACTACAATTGTTTATCGCCCGGTAGGCATTGACCAGTGTGCGGAGCTGGTCTAACATGCCCATATGAACCAGGTTGAGGTCCCACATCGGGCGTTTGCTTGCCCACCACATCTGACAGCTGTGCTCGGCGCGGTCAAGAAGCCCGCGGGCGATGGAAGCATAGCGCCGGCTTTCCTCATTATCGGCGCACTGTAAGGCTTTATTGACTAGGTCAATGCATATTTTCAGATGTTCCCACTGCAGGCGGTGAATCGGGTTATCCGGGTCTTTCCACAGGGGGTAGGGGTTATTATCGGCGAGGTCATCAACCGTGGTACTCCAGGACGAGGCTACCGGTTCAACTGTCTCCGTCAACGGGAAGAGGTCAAGCAGTTCGCTGATGGTGACCATTTTGATTTGAGATAAAGCCAGACCATTAGTCAGCAGTGCCTCATGCTGTTCCGCCAGAACCTTGGCTTGTTTGATTTCTTCATTCTCTTTCAGCGCCTCAGCCTGCGTCTCCAGTTCTTGGTAGACCTCAGCTAGGAAGACTCTTTCCCAGTCCTGAATGTGATGACCGTAAGTTTCGGCGTCCATTGCCGTGACGACGTAGATGTTTTCGCGCTCGCCGCGCCACTCCTGGAGATGCTCAACGAAATCTTTGGCTTCAATGCTCTGGAAGCTAATTTTATTGCTGAGGATGTCATCGCGGAAAAAGACGACTAATTCCGTGCTGTTGACTTGCACTTTGTATATCATGTCCAGGGGCCAGTCCGTCGGGCAGGCGATGCCGCCCAGGATAAGCCACTGATAGCTGGCGTTAGCAATAGGCGGCAGAATGGCACGGCTGTAGCACATTTCGGGCGGGAAGAAGCCTTTAGGAGCGTAGCTTTTGCCAAAAAAGTGGGCATTGGTGTGAGTGTTGAGGCTAATCTGACGGCGCACTTCCTCGCCGGGGAGAAGGGGAAGAATAGCGTGATACATGGCGCTTCCGGTGAATTCAATCTGCCCCGCTTCGGCAAGCTCCCGGTAACCATCAATGATATCTTTGTGACCACAAACGTCTAGCATCTCGGTCAGGACGCCGTTAAAATTGACGGAAGCATGGGCGTGGGGATGCTCCCGGAAGACTTGGAGGAGGGGACGGTAGGACTCGTTGCTGATTCTCTTAAGCATTGAGGGCATCTGGGTTGGCGGCTGATAGAAATGCAGTAGCTGTGCCCAGTATATCATCCTTGCCTCCGCGAGAGTTTCTGTATACTAGTATATACTATCGGCAAAGTCCAGTATATCGGGCATCAAGTCGGACGGGGATTGCCAGCGGGGATATAAGCGTTCTGGAGGTACTGGACAATCATGCGCTGGGCATTAAAATAAGAGCCATTGAGGGCGATAGCGGAGCGCATCACACTGGCGAAGTCGTTGGGATGCTGATAGAAAAGGGGCAGAATCGTGTGCTCAAGTTTATCGTAGAGGGAGATAATTTCTGCCTGAGGGTCGGTCTCAGTGCGCCAGCCATTACCAATGGACCAGCCGGTTACTCCCTCAATATGCCCCTCAATCCACCACCCATCTAGAACACTTAAGCTTGGGACGCCGTTAAGGGCGGCTTTCATGCCACTGGTGCCGGAGGCTTCCTGAGGTTTTTGGGGCGTGTTCAGCCAGAGGTCAACACCGGAGCATAGATACCGGGCGAGGGATAGGTCATATTCTTCAAGATAGACCACAGGAATAGTATCAGCGAGGTCGTTGCTGGCTTGAAAGATTCTCCGGATGAGGGCTTTGCCAATTTCATCGGTGGGGTGGGCTTTGCCCCCATAAATGATTTGAAGGCGACCGGCTCTCTGAGCTATTTCTCTTAGTCTATTAATGTCGTGGAAGAGCAGGTCGGAACGTTTGTAGGCGGTAGCCCGGCGGGCAAAGCCGATGGTCATGACGGAGGGGTCTAAACGCTTGCCAGTGCGACGCTCCACCTCTTGGAGGAGTCCCTTTTTAGCTTCACTGTGGGCGCGCCAGGTTTCATCAAGGGAGATACGTACGGCATACCTCAGGTGAAGATTGTCACGTCGCCACTCAGGGATATAGCGGTCGTAGATTTGCTGGAAAGGCGGCGATGTCCAGGTGACGGCGTGTACGCCATTGGTAATGGCATCAATGCGGTGGTTAGCAAATATGGTCTGGGAGACTTCTTCGTGGCGCATTGAGACACCATTGATATAGCGGGAAAAGTCCAGTGCTAGATTGGTCATACTCAGGGCGCAATCGGTGCAGCACTGGGTGGTCATCAGGAAGTTAGTCCGCGCCTCCCCCAGCACCTCCCGAACTAAATTAAGGGGGAACTCATCATGCCCGGCAGGGGTGGGGGTATGGGTGGTGAAGACACAGCGCTGGCGAACGGCTTCTTCATCCTCCTCGGTGGTGGTGTTGAGACTCTGCCCCCACATCCTCTCCTCAAGCAGTGCCAGTGCCGTGAAGGCAGAGTGTCCTTCATTCAGATGGTAGGCTCGCACCTTCTGGTGACTGAGGGCACGGAGCATTGCCACACCGCCGAATCCGAGCACTATCTCTTGGCAGAGACGGTAGTGGGCATCACCACCATAAAGATGGTCGGTCAGATTACGCACCCAAGACGGGTTTTCCGGGATATTGGTATCAAGGAAATAAACCGGCACAGTATAGCCAGACTCACCGCGGACCAGGTAGCGCCACGCCTGCACCTGCACTTGTTGTCCCGCCAGGGTTATCATGACGCGGGGTGACAGTAGTTCCAGAAGACCTTCGGGGGACCATTGTGCCGGGCTTTCCGTCTGGCGACCGAAGCCATCAAGGTGCTGGCAGAAATAGCCTTTGCGGTGTAGGAGTGTCACGCCGACAACTGGTAGTTCAACATCAGCAGCGGCGCGTATGGTGTCCCCAGCAAATACCCCCAGGCCACCGGCATAAGTGGGCATCGCCGGGTCAAGACCAAACTCCATGGAGAAAAAAGCAACCGCCAGAGTGTCAGTCGGCAGTTTAAAAACAGTTAACATAACATAATATCAGCAAGCAACGGCTCTTCTTTTCTTTACTGAATAACTCCTTTTTACTTCTTCTCTTTCAGTAATTTCTGCCACAGCTCTCTCACTTTGGTTTTGAGCTCATCAAGGGTACAATTGGTGTCAATGATAACATCGGCGTGCTTGATACGCTCTTCAGTAGTCAGCTGGGCGCGGATGCGAGCTAAAGATTGCGCTTTGGTCAGTCCAGTACCTTTGGTGAGCCGCTCTAGGACAGTCTGCTGCGGGGCAACAGTAACCCAGACTTCATCTACCAGTTTCGCCCACCCCGCCTCAATCAGCAGGGGAGCTTCAATCACGACGGCACTCAAGGCACGGCGCCGGAATTCCTCAATTTTTGCCTTAACTGTATCATAAATGCGCGGGTGCATTATCTTGTTCAACTTGGCACGAGCCTGGTGGTTAGCAAAAATGATACTACCCAGCTTGTGACGGTCAATTTCACCACTTGGAGAAAGAATTTCCTTGCCAAAAGTTTTCACTACCTCCCGATAGGCTTCCGTGTTTGGCTCAAAGGCTTCGTGTCCAATTCTGTCAGCATCAATGATAATGGCACCCAGCTCCGTCAGGAACTTGGACACAGTGCTCTTGCCACTACCAATACCACCGGTTAAACCAATAACTTTCATTTTATACTGCTTACCATATTTTAAACCATATTTTTGCCCTTCAGGTCAACCATAGCTAAAATACGTATTGTTTTGTGCCATAATTACGTAGTGATACGAAATGCCAACCGAAGGCAAAAGTATTTTAATAGTGGCTGAAGGGATGCAATCTAAATTCCCAGACAAAATAACGAAGCATCTCGCCGCGGTTAATCTGCTAAAGCATTTGCGGGAGATTTTTGACGACTGGTTGACCAGAGCCGCTGGTGTTATTTTTGTTCTTATCGTGGCACTGGTCATCTTCAATGTTACTTCGGGACTCTATCAGACACATCCGTTGCTGGGTCTTTTTGCTTTTTCACTGGTACCTATTCTCTTCTTTGCTGGCGGAGTGGTCTTTATCTTGGCGATTTTAAGGTCAGGCAGGTGAGACAAGTAATGCATAACCCGCGTCGTGAAAAGATGCTGTTCCTCGTCTTTGCTGGCGCGATTAGTCTGATGCTCCTTGTCGTCAGTAGCTACCAGCTCTACGACTACACTGATTCTGTAGCTTTCTGCGGGCGAATTTGTCATAAAGTAATGTACCCCGAGTATACCACCTATCAAGCTTCCCCCCACTCTCGCGTGCGCTGTACCGAATGCCATGTGGGCCCGGGCGCCGATTATCTGGTCAAGTCCAAAATCAGCGGTATTCCCCAGATTTTCTTCACTATCACCGGCACCTATCCCCGTCCGATAGAGACGCCGGTGGAGAACCTCCGCCCCGCCCGTGAGACCTGTGAGCAGTGCCACTGGCCCGAAAAATTCTCCGGTGACCTTGTCCGCTACCGCATCGGCTACAGAGCTGATGAGTTTAATACGGAAAAGATAGACTCCAGAGTGTTGAGAGTGGGTGGTGGTAAGGCGGGGGTGGCTTCAGGCATTCACTGGCACGTCTTGGCAAACGTCTGGTATTTGCCATTAGACGAGAAGCGGCAGGAAATCGCCTGGGTGGGTGTGGAGGGCGTCTTTGGCGGCATTACGGAATACATTGACCCCGAGAAGACTGGTGAGGTAAACCCGAGGCGAATTGACCAAGATAAGCGCCTGATGGACTGTATTGACTGCCATAATCGGGCGACCCATATCTTTTACTCGCCTGAGGACCTGGTTGACAAGGCGCTATCCGAGAGCAAGATTGACAAATCACTCCCCTTTGTCAAAAGGGAGGCACTCAAGGTTCTTGACCCGCCCAGCTCTACCCTAGAGGAAGCCCTGGTGAGGGTAGAGACAATACGACAATTCTACCGCACCCGCTACCCAGAGGTCACCGCCGCCAAGCAGACAGAAATCGGGGCACTGGTGGAAGAGTTAAAAGAGATTGCCCGGCTGACCGTTTTCTCGCACATGCGGGTGGACTGGAAGACCCACATTGACAATTCGGGGCACCAGGAATTTCCCGGATGCTTCCGCTGCCACGGCAAGCTAACCGCCATAAGCGGGGAGAAGAAGGGGAGTGTCGTTGATGTCAAGTGCGAATCCTGTCACTATGCTTTGGCGGCGGAGGGTGCATTAGCCGCGTCGCCAATTCCGCATACTCTGGAAGGTAGAGAGGATTGCCTCCTCTGCCACAGCCAGAAGGCGGCGAAGCCCTTCCCCGCCGACCACGTTGGACGGGACAATGATTCCTGTCAACTCTGTCATAAAGTCGCTGCGGTGGCGGCGGCTTTTGTTCCGCATAAGATAGAAGGTCTCACTGATTGTCTGCTGTGCCACGGTGAGTCAGCGATAAAGCCCTTCCCCACCGA